>VGYL01000014.1 GCA_016872975.1 Planctomycetota bacterium | reverse complement strand
GTGCCGTCGATTCGGCGTCCCGTCTTCGGGCAAACCGCCCCGGTGTGCTCGTCATTTCTCCTCGTCATGGTCGATACCTCCATTCGTGCACTGCATTTTATCAGACCCACTCGCCTAATGCAAGCGCCATCCCGGGAATTGCGGTCCTGGCTCGAGCCGAGTCGGCACGAGTCGAGCGAGGATCAGATGAGCCTGATTGCCACGCTGGTACTGCTCGCGCCGGCGAACGGTTCAGGCAAAGGCCGCAAATTCTGGCTGCGGATGCTTTGCACAGCGGCAGAAGGCGCGCGGACCGCCGCTCAAAGGCAAAGAGCCACCTGCGACTTAGAGGAGCCGCAGGGCAGACCCCCGATAGGATAACCGATCGATTATGGCCAACAGAATCCCGCCGCTGCCTCCGGCGGCGATTCTGCCAAGTGCAAAAATAGGGCGGGCTGCTCCTCCTCCTTAGCACGTAAGGACCACACTGGTTTAGGACGCCCCGCCCTACAGATCGAAGATGACAATGAGCAATGCCACTGCTATCCTACCCGCCTCCCGGGCCGCCGCAAGAACAAAATTCCCAACTCCCCCGGAATGCCGCACTATCCCTATTACCCCCGTTTGACATCCGGTCCGGTCGTAGCGGCTCCGATACGGCGGTGTCTTGCGCGCTCGTGCGACGGCGGCCATGCGGGTGAACGAGCGATGGTGCAGGAAGATGCCCCGCTACTTGCGCTCGGTGCTCTTCATTCGCGACACGCGGCCGTTGTCCTTCCAGAGCCAGGACCCGAAGAGCTCGACCGGGCCTTGGCCGCTCGCGGGCGCCCGGAAGATCGTCCCCTTGCGCCAGGCGATGATGTCGTTGGCGATCCGCGCGGCCTCGCCTTTGGGAAGCTCGATTCCCGACAATTCCAGGGGATCGGCCTTGAGGCGGTACATCGTTACGCTGTCGCGGTCGGGATCGTAGAGGAATTTGCGGTCGTTCTGAACGAAGCCGGCCGGCCCCTGTTGCATCCACCCGGAGAAGTACACCTTGCGGTCCTGCGGCACCGGCTGCAGGATATCCAGGCCGTCAAAGTCCGCGCCGCAGAGGTGAAACCCGAGAAGCCCGAGGATCGTCGGGGTCAAATCCAGGGAGCTGACGGATTCCGTGATCCGCGTGCCCGGCGCGATCAGAAACGGAGCCCGGAGGCACATCACGATGCGCAGGACCTCCTCGTATCCCATGCGCTCGTGACCCATGATGCGATGCTCGCCAAAACCCTCGCCATGGTCGCCGACCACGCAGAAGACCGTATCCTGGGTCAACTGCAGGTCGGTCAACGCGGTGTCCAGGGCCGCAAGAAAACGGTCGGTGTAGGTGATCGACTGCAGGTAGCGCTCGGCGTGCGTCTTGAGTTTCGGCCCGAACCACTCGGGCACCTCGTATGGGTCGTGCGTTGCCGAGCACAGGACGACCAGCAGAAACGGCCGGTCCTCCGACTGGATCCACTCGGCCACCGGCGCCAGCAGGGCGAATTCGTCGGCCCCGAGATAGCCGATGTGGTGGTTGGGATCGTCGAGATCCTCGCGGGCCCAGAACGTGTCGAAGCCCAGGTTGTGCACCAACCCGGGCCGGGATTCGAACGTGCCCTTGGCCGACTGGAAGAACGCGGTCCGGAAACCGAGCTCCTTCTTCAGCATGGTGGCGAGACTGGCATAGGGCTGATCTGCCGGCACGGTTTCCAGAATGTCCTGCGCGGCCGAAGGCACACGGCCCGTCAGGAGAGCGAAGATCGCTTTGGTGGTGTGCGTCACGACCGAGCGGGCGTTGACGAAGGAAACGCCCTCGGCGGCCAGGGCCGCCAGAAAGGGCGTCGGCCCGCCGGCGGTCTCGCCGCGTTGCGGCGCGATACCCCCCTGTTCGGCCGCCAGCGAGGTGTGGTCATACTGCACGCCCTCGAGGATGACGATCACGACGTTATGATTGATCGTGCGGCCGGTGGTGCTCACGTGGATCTCATCGTGCCGCGGGAGCTGCCGGGTGGCATTCTTGAAGTCTCTTCGCACGACGTGGCGATACTCCGGCAGAATGAAGGCGAGGACCGCGCGCGCCTGGCAGTTGAAGCGCAGGCCGGTCCCGGCGACCGGCGTCGATCCCAGGTTCGAGACCGCCGTATCGGCCGCCAGTGCCGCCAGGACCGCCGCCACCGAAAGGGCCATCCGGATACGGAAGCGCCGCGCCGCGCGCGGCGGCGGGACGGTTTTGCCAAGGACCGAGAAAAAGAACGCTAATGCAATTGCGCTGGGCACAATCAGGGCGGCCGCCGCCCCGGGCATGCGGGCCATATTCACGATCACCATCCACGAAATGTTGATTGGGTCGCGGATCAGCGGTGCCGTGTCCATCGGCAGAATCTGCGTTCCCGTGCGGATGAGCCAGCCCGCGTTCAGCACCGACCACGTGCAGACGACCGCGGCAAAGATCAGGCAGCCGCGAATGACCCCCCTTCTCGGCCAGCGCCAACAGATCGACGAGAGCACCACATCCACCGTGACGAGCACCGCGATGTCCGCGGGGATCCAACCGAAATACTCGCGCAGCACGCCGTAGCGGTGCGCGTGGAACAGCTTGGCCGCGAGATTGCAGAACAGAGCCCCGAACACGATCGCCGTGACCGCGCGCGGCGCCAATGCCCTGTAAGCCGCTTGACCATACAGATGCAACGATCTGGTCTCTCGTGATTCCAAGGGCATCTCCGTCATAGGCAGAGCATACTCCGCTCCGCGGACAATCGCAAGCATCTTGCTCCTGCCCAGCCACGACCACCCGCAGAAGTCGCCGCGCCATTACCGGGACCGACCTCCCCCCTGCTGTGTAGTCGCTGCCGGCGCCGCTCTATTGCCGTGCCCGTCCAGGAGGCCCGCCTGGCCATTGCGGGGACCCAGGCAAAGAAGTACTGAGGCAAACAGCGCCGACCGTCAGCTCCCCGCCGCGGGGAGCCAGCACCCCGGCTCCTTCCCATCCTCGCCCCTCGTGCAACCGCACCACACCATCCCGCCGGCGCGCTCCTCACGCCCGCCGCCGCCCGCGCCCATCGGTCAGCCTGACCCTGCCTCGCTTCGAAGAGATGCCCCCTCTAGCTGGCGCCACCCTCCATCACACGGCCCAGCGCATCAAGCGCACTAGTGCTGCCCGCCGCCACTTTCCCCTCCTTGCCTCTCTTGCCAATTACCAGCCCCGTCCTATAATCCCCCTGCTATCATTCACAACAACCGCATGTGGTAACATCAACATGCAGGGAAGGCACGACCAGCATCATTTTGGCGGCGTCTGCCGACAGGCGCGGCCGGCCGATCGTCCACGACCTCCCCGTGGAGGATCGCCCAGATTCAACGTGCGCCGGATGCGCGGTGGATTCAATCAGAAACTCCACACCGCCTCGCGAGGCGTAAAGCCCACGATCGGGCTGCCGTCATTGTGCTCCTGCTGCTCAAGACGCATGAGGATTCAAAGAGCGAGAACGCCCGCTGTTCGCGAGTCGCGCGTACCGGGCGGCCCGTCCGCCGTTACCGCCGCCTCACTTTCGCATTGTTTCACGTGAAACAATGGCGACTCCCCTGCCGATCGCTCCTGAGACCACAACTCTCTGTCTTGGGTCTTGGATTCTGCGTCCTATTATCCTGCGTTTCGCAAGTACGACCGCCAGCGGGCGCATTTTACTTCGTCACTGCGCCATTCCTACGGGATTGGCCGCTCGATTGGCATGTCTACCGCTCCGCGTAGACATGCCCAACCGGCGTGAAAGACATGCCTGAGAGCCTGTGTGAGAAGCCAGCTTTCTTTCGGCGGGGGCGTCAAGCGTAGTCCTCGGAGCTTGGCCATGGCAGACTCCCCATGCGTCGGACCATCGCCAAGGCCTGCCGCCTTTGGTGATGCCACCCCTTTCACATACGCTCTGAGAGGCGTAGGCATGGCACCGGCCTCCCGAGCGCGAAGAACTGCGTTTGGCGAACCCACCCTGGATACGATCGGTTTCTCTCTTGCGCCAGCCGCACAGCGGCCTCGTCAGTGGCGATGATATAGCTGTTGGCTGTATGTCGTTGCGTGGCGCAGCGCCGTTTCGGGGCGCGTACCGGAAGGAAACCATTCGGATCGGTTCCGCTGCCACGGCCAACTCCTGCCTGGGCGCGCTCATGCCATCGTCTCCCCCCATGCGTTTGCGGTCTCCACAGGCAACCGCTTGCCCTCGGAGCCAGGCGGTGGCTCGCCGGATCAAAGGAAGCCCTCCTGACGGGCGCACATCCCAGGGTATGCCTTGGGCAAGAAGGCGGCATCCCGGTCCACCCCCTGCCGGCCTCCGCGGGCCAGTCGCCGGACGGGTTGCCCTCATAGCCTGCCCCAAGTGTCCAGACGGCGGAAAGTCGATCGGCGTGTGTGAGCGAAATGGGAGGTGCCGCAGGCCTTCGGGGGCGACCATCCGGTTGCATCGGCATAGATCGCGGCTCATCGCCGGTTCGGAAGCGCATTCGTTGCTGGATCTTGCAGGGCGATGAGCTGACCATCGTCCCCGTATGCCCACCGTCGTGGACGATGTTTCACGTGAAACAATCGAGATTGCCGCCTTCAGAGGGTCTGTGAGAAGGCGGTTCTACGTGGCATGGGCTTCCAGCCCATGGGTCATCGGCAGGATGGCGATGCCACGAGACCCCATGCGCAGGGTGCCCGTGCCACTTCTCACACACTCTCTCATGGGAGCGGAAGTGTGGGCCTACTTCGGAACCGGGTAGTAGTCTTTGTGGCTGGCACCGTCGAGGCCGATAGGCCTTGGCGATGGTCTCATGCACTGGCGAGCCGCCATCGCCAAGCTCCGCTTGACGGTGCCACGCCACCGGGGCAATCAGCGGTGTTTCACGTGAAACACTCGGGAATTCCCGGCGGCAGGGGGAGCCGAAATGTGCAGAAGTTCTCGCTGCGCGGCCGAAATAGGGCTTGAGTACTCTCGCAGGCGCTGGGTATAATCGCCGGCTCGCGCCGACGAAATGTCGATTGTACCAAGGAGGCCATGTATGAATCCAGGACGGGGCGACAAACCGCGGCATCTCGGCAGGGGCCTTGAGTCTTTATTGAGTCCTATAACTATGCCGCTTGACATGCCACCAGCACCCATGCACGATAGCATCTCGCTGCCGGCAGATTCACATAAGATGCATGCTGACAATGAGTTGCGCGAGTCCTTGCGTGATCTGGCCATCGAGTCGATCTCGGCCAACCCGTACCAGGCGCGTACGGTGTGGAACGAGGAGGATCTGGCGGAGCTGGCCGCTTCGGTGAAGGCCAACGGGGTCCTGCAGCCGGTTCTCGTACGGCCATTCCAGGGGGGTTACCAGCTCATTGCCGGGGAACGGCGCTTCCGTGCCGCCCAGATGGCAGGCCTGGCGAAGATCCCGGCCTTGGTGCGAGAGGTCACGGACGAGCAGCTCTTCGAGTGGTCGCTAGTGGAGAACATCCACCGCCGCGATCTGAACGCCGTGGAGCGGGCGAAGGCATACCAGCGCTATCTGGCCGCGTTTTCTCTGACCCAGGTGGAGGCGGCCGAGCGGCTGGGCGAGGATCGCTCCGTAATCGCTAACTATTTGCGGCTGCTGGACTTACCGGATGAACTCGGCCAGATGCTCGTCGACGGGCGACTGACGATGGGTCATGCCCGGGCGATTCTATCGCTGCCGACCGACGAGCTGCGGCGGAAACTGGCCAACCGGGCCCTGGCAGGGCGGTTGAGCGTCCGTGAGGTCGAGCGGCTCGTGCGCAAGCATCTGGATGCCGACCCCGGGTGCAAGTCAAAGGTCCGCGTGAAACCGGCGCATATCGCGGATCTGGAAACGAAGTTGTGCCGGCACCTCGGGGCGCGCGTGGCGATTGAGACGAGAAAGAACGGGCAACGCGGCCGGATCGCGATCGATTTCGATTCGCTCGACGAGTTCGACCGGATCACGGAGGCGCTCGGTCTGACCTGCGGCGACGGGGTTTAGCACAGATGCGGCTTGTCCGGCGGTTCGAGAAAGAAAGTGATTGTTTGCCAAGCAGCCCGAGTGTGGTACTATATATAGGAAGAGTCGCGTTTGCAGGATGCCCATAGGCGCCGGGCGATAATAACGGGGGTACTGATATGAAAAAGGGTGGTTCCGTGAGAAGAGCAACGATAGTCCTACTGAGCGTATCGATGGGATTGGCCGCCAGTGTGCGGGCCCTGGGTGCGGCTCAGAGCGGCCCGACCAAGCCGCTGGAGCAGGCGGCGATCGAGGGGGATGCGGATCAGATCAAGCTGCACATCGCCAGGGGCACACCCCTCAACACAGCGGATCAGTACGGGTACACGCCCTTGATGCGGGCCATCGAGGGGCATCATGCCGAGGCGGCCAAGGTAATCATCGAGTCCGGCAAAGCGAAGCTGGATGCCAAGGAACGCGACGGCAAGACCGCGCTGATCCTGGCGGCCGTGAACGCGGAGCGGGAGATCGCCGAGGTGCTGATCGCCAAGGGAGCGGATATCAAGGCCAAGGACAACAACGAGATGACGGCCCTGCATGCGGCGATCTATGCCAGCCAGACCGAGGTCGCGGCGCTGCTCATCGAGAAGGGGGCCGATATCAATACGGCGGACCGAACCGGGATGACGCCTCTGATGCTGGCCCGTCAACGGCACCAGACGGAGATTGCCGAGTTGCTCCGCCAGAAGGGGGCGAAGGAGCCGGTCTCGCAGGATTCCCTCTACGGCGACTCGCCGTACGGCGGTCCGGCGCCGCAGGGACCTGTCGTGGCCGCGATGCCCGAACGGGAAGCGATTGAGCTCGATCCGAACGCGATTCGCGCGGAGATCCAAACGTTCGAGGGTTTGGCGGCGGCGCTGAAAGCCGTCGATGACAAGAGCACCGCCGAGCAGCAGGCGTGGATTCAACGTCGATTGGACAACCGCACGGTGCTTCTGAGTGCAGTAGAGCGGCAATTCTCGGACGAAATGGCCTTCCTCAAGACGGTCGTGGCGGAGGAAGGTAAGCCGCAGTTGGGTTTGAAGAGCCTGGCGACTGCCGTTTTCAGTCCTGCCGGTGCGGGTACCAAGACCGAGAAGATCGTCCAGGCGATCGACGAGCTCAGCGCGGCCCGGAAGAAGCGGCTCACGGAGATCAACAACGAGCTGCGCGAGCAGCGGCGCAGCGCCATGGCGACGGGAAGTCGCGACGGCGGGATGATGGGGACCGGCCGGGCCCCCACGCGCGGTACGCGCGGGCCGGCCCGGGGCACCGGCGGCGCGACCGCACCGGGCTACGCGCCCGCCGGGCCGTACGGAACTCCCGGTACGAGAACCCCACCGCGACCGGGAGCGGCTCCGGTGGAGGAGCCTGTGCTCGATCCGGTGACACAGGCGCAAGTCCAGGCCTGGCTGAATGCCAAGCCCGAGGACAAGAAGGGCCTGCTCGAGGCCGTGCATGCGATGAACCTCGCGGACCTCGACGATCTGCGGCTGATCGCGGTGGAAGAGCAGGCCAAGAAGACGGCCGTCGCCCTCCAGGGTCTGATGCTGGCGCACGAGGAACGGGTCGAGAAGATCACGGCCAAGTGGCAGGAAGAGGACGAGCGCATGCTCAAACTCCAGGAACGCTACGGGCCGGGCGGCATGCCGGGTCGCGGCATGCAGCAGCCGGGCATGCAGCCGCAGCAGGGCACGCGGGGAACCCGTCGGGGCCGCTGACGGCAGGGGAGTCGCGCCATGAATGAAGAGGCACACGAGCTCACGCCGCAATACCTCAAGCAGGCCTTGAAGGCGTTCAAGAAACGTCTGAAGCTGACGCGTCTCGACGAGGAGTCGAGCCTGGGAGGCGGTCCTTGCAGCAGCGGGCGCGGCTCCGGCATCGTCGCCATCCAGCCGCCCAATCAATACCCGCGCGAAGTCTGGGAGAAGCTCGTCGAGCAGGGCAAGCTCCGCCGCGCCGGCGGCGGCATGTACGAGCTGACCCAGGAGACTGAGGCCCATTGAGTCTTGCCATGCGGGCACCAGCGAGTCGGTAGCGCCCGTATCCGTAAGAAAGACCGCCTCGTAGGATTTCTCCCCGGTACTGAGGGCCGTGATCGTCGTCGTGACTCTCGTCCGACCGATGGTTCACCTCTCGCGGCAACAGATTCGTCGTCCACCGGCATCGACACGCTCCTATTCTATCGGAACCCGTGCGGCCGAGCAAGCAGGGCAATTACCTGCGGGCCTGGTTATCCTTGAATGGTCCGCGAAGGGCAGTTGGTCCGTGGTCCGCCGCCGGTTGGAGTTCCGCCCTATGAATTTTGACGGACAAAACCGGTAATCGCGCCGTACCCGTCGTTTCGCCGATGTGCCTCGCGCCAGGCAACGTGTGGTTGTAGGGTGGGGCTTGCCCCACCGGGAAGCCGGACCCAAGGAAAGCGGTGGGGCAAGCCCCACCCTACACATTACCGAACTTGCTCGTCAAAACTCATTAGGCGGGTCCAGACCGCGCAGCGGCTCAAGACTATGCGGCGTGGAATGCAGGACTGTTTCGACCCGCGTAAACGCGGAACTCCAAACGGCTTCAGCGTCGAACAGGCGATTGCCTTGGCCGAGCAAAGTCAATGACGGGCTTGGTCAGGCCAGGCACACATGAGCAGGGATGCTTCCACGGTCGTTGGATAAGGGTGGCACAGTCCGCCGCAGCACGCGGCTTGGCCACCTTGCTGTGTTGCCAGCCTACAGCATTGCGTTCTTCGGCGTGAATGCGTAGAGTAGAAATTGTGCGTCAGCGGTCGCGTGGCCGCATGCCACGAGTATCAGGAACAGAGGCTTGGGCAAAGCCGTGAAGTACGAGGTTCGCTTCATCAAGAAGAACGGGACACCGGGCTTGAGTATCCGGTTTGGCTCGTTCGAGGGCTGGCGTTGGTTCCTTGGGAGGTATTGGAAGATGTCGAATGCGGTGGCGAAGTGGGTGGTTGTTGCGGCGGTGCTGGCGGTGTCGATGCCCGGGTTCGGGGCAGGGGGGGCGAGCATGGTGAACGACTGGGAGAATCCGGAGGTGGTGGGCCGCAATAAGGAGCCGGGGCATTGCACGCTGATGCCGTACCCCGATGTTGAGATGGCCCTGGCAGGTGAGCGGGAGGCGTCGCCTTTCTATCAATCGCTCAATGGCCGCTGGAAGTTCCACTGCGTTCGCAAGCCCGCGGACCGGCCGCAGGATTTCTACAAGCCCCAGTTCGACGTCAGCCAATGGGCGGAGATCCCGGTGCCCTCGAACTGGGAGCTGCACGGCTACGACAAGCCGATCTACCTGAACATCCGCTACCCGCACCCGACGAACCCGCCGTACATCGCGCACGACTACAACCCCGTCGGCTCGTACCGCCGCGAGTTCACGATTCCGGATTCCTGGGACAGCCGGCAGGTCTTCCTGCACTTCGAAGGCGTCCAGAGCGCGTTCTACGTCTGGATCAACGGCTGCTCTGTCGGCTACAGCCAGGACAGCATGACCGCGGCCGAGTTCAACGTCACGCCGTACCTGCAGAAGGGCAAGAACCTCATCGCCGTGGAGGTGTATCGCTGGTGCGACGGCAGCTACCTCGAAGACCAGGATTTCTTCCGCCTTAGCGGCATCTACCGCAACGTGTATCTGTTCTCGACCCCGACCGTCCACATCCGCGATTTCTTTGTCCGCGCGCTGCTGGACGATCAGTACAAGGATGGCGTCCTGATGATCCGCCCGAAGCTGGCCACGTACGCGCGGACCGATCTGAAAGGCTGGACGGTCCAGGCCCAACTCTTTGACGGCCGGAGTCCCGTCCTGGCGTCGCCGCTGAAGATCGATGCATTACGGATCGTCAATGAAACGTATCCGCAGAGAGACAACGTGCGCTTCGCGCTGTTGCAGGCGCGTGTGCCGAACATCAAGAAGTGGTCGGACGAGGCGCCCAACCTCTACACGCTCGTCCTGACGCTGCACGATGGCTCGGGCCGGGTGGTGGAGGCCCAGAGCTGCCGGGTCGGGTTCCGCACGGTCGAGATCAAGGACGGGCAGTTCTTCGTCAACGGCCGGTCGATCAAGTTCTTCGGCGTCAACCGCCACGAGCACGACCCGGACCACGGCAAGACCCTGTCGGTCGAGAGCATGGTGCAGGATATCAAGCTGATGAAGAGCCACAACATCAACGCCGTGCGGACGTCGCACTATCCCAACGACCCGCGCTGGTACGAGCTGTGCGATCAGTACGGCATCTACGTGATGGATGAGGCCAACGTCGAGACCCACGGCGTGGGCGGCCTGCTTGCGAACGATCCGGCGTGGACCACGGCCTTCCTGGAGCGGGCGATCCGGATGGTCGAGCGGGACAAGAACCATCCCTCCATCGTCTGGTGGTCGCTGGGCAACGAGAGCGGCTGCGGCCCGAACCACGCGGCCATGGCCGGCTGGATTCACGATTACGATGCGACTCGCCCGATCCACTACGAAGGCGCCGCGGGCACGCCGCGCGACTGGCCGTACGTCGATGTCATCAGCCGGATGTACGCCCGCATTCCCGAGATCATCCGCCTGGCGACCAACGACGATCCGCGGCCGATGGTCCTGTGCGAGTACGCCCACGCGATGGGCAACTCCGTCGGCAACCTCAAGGAGTACTGGGACACGATCCGGGCCCACCCGCGGCTCATCGGCGCGTTCGTCTGGGATTGGGTCGATCAGGGCCTGCGCAAGAAGACGCCGGACGGGGTCTCCTTCTGGGGCTACGGGGGCGATTTCGGCGACAATCCGAACGACGGCAACTTCTGCTGCAACGGCCTGGTCCAGCCCGACCGCAAGCCCAACCCCTCGCTCGCCGAGGTCAAGAAGGTCTATCAGCGCATTCACGTCGCGCCCGTCGATCTGGCGGCCGGCACGTTCACCGTCGAGAACGAATACGACTTCCTCAGCCTTGAATTCGTCGCGGGCACGTGGGAGTTGTTGTGCGATGGCAAGACCGTTCAGCAAGGCAAACTGCCGAAGCTGACCCTGGCGCCCAAAGAGAAGCAGAGTCTGGAGATTCCGTTCCGCCGACCCGAACCGCAAGCCGGCGCGGAGTACTGGCTCACGGTGACGTTTACCCTGGCCGAGGAGGCGTCCTGGGCCGCGCGGGGCCACGTCGTCGCGTGGGATCAGTTCCGGCTTCCCGTCGCCGTGCCGGCCGCGCCGGTGGCGGTCGAAGGGATGCCGCCAGTCACACTGCGTGAGCAGGACCAGGCATACACGATCGGCGGCAATGACTTTGCGGTGACCATCGGCAAGAGCAGCGGGGCGATCGAATCGTTCCAATGCCGCGGCGCCGAGCTGATCGTGAGCCCGCTGGTCCCGAACTTCTGGCGTGCGCCGATCGACAATGACAACGGCAACCGGATGCCGTCGCGGCAGGGCGTCTGGCGGCGGGCGGGGCAGAACCGCACCCTGAAATCCGTTCGGGCCGAGCAGGTCCAGCCGCAGCTTGTCCGGATCACCGCCGAGGCGACGATCCCGGCCGGCAACAACAGCACCTATCGCACGGTCTATGACATCTACGGCAGCGGCGATGTCGTCATCGAAGCGAGTCTTGAGCCCTCGGGCAATCTGCCCGAGCTGCCGCGCTTCGGAATGCAGATGGCGCTGCCGGCCCGGTACTCCACGATGACCTACCTGGGCCGGGGCCCGCACGAGAATTACTGGGATCGTCACACCGGGTCCGCCGTCGGCCTGTATCGCGGCTCGGTCGAAGAGCTGATGCACGTCTACACGCGGCCCCAGGAAAACGGCAACCGGACCGACGTCCGCTGGCTGACACTGACCGACAGCGGTGGCGCGGGCCTGCTGGCGGTCGGCATGCCGCTCCTGAGCATCAGTGCGTGGCCCTTCAGCATGGACGATTTGGAGGCGGCCAAGCATATTCATGAGCCGGCACGCCGGGATTTCATTACCGTGAATCTCGACTACAAGCAGATGGGCGGCGGCGGCGACGACAGTTGGGGCGCCCGCCCGCATCCCGAGTACACGCTGCCGGCCAAACCGTACAGCTATCGCTTCCGCCTGAAACCCTACCGCAAGGACATGGGCGACGCCAACACCCTCGCCCGCCAGACCTTCGGCGGCGGCGCGAGCAGCGGCCGCGTCTCGCTGTTCGACGGCAAGACCCTCAACGGTTGGACCATCATCACTCGCGAGGCCACCGTAGACGACGGCGAGATTCTCATCGTCGCGGGCAACGGCCTGGTCCAGACCGAGAAAAAGTACGGCGATTCCATCCTGGAGTTCGAGTGGAAGCCGCTGCGGGACAAGAAGTGGGATAGCGGCATCTATTTCCGCTACGTCTCCATCCCACCGAAACGCCCCTGGCCCGCCCGCTACCAGGCCAACCTGATGCAGGGCATGGAAGGCAACATCAGCGATCTGCCGGCGGCCCGCAGCCAGGGCCTGATCAAGCCCGGCGATTGGAACGCCTTCAAGCTGACCGTGCGCGGCACGAAAGCCGCTCTGGAGATCAACGGTACGCCCGCCTGGGAGGCCGATGGCCTGGGCGAGCCCGCCGAGGGCTTCATCGCGCTGCAAGCCGAGGTCCCCGGTGGCGGCCAGCACCGCTTCCGCAATATCTACCTGACCGAGCTGAAGTAGGGGGGCTGTCCGCCGGTCGTGGGGCGGCCGGTGCGCGGGCCGCCCGGAATGGACAGAGTGGACAGGGTGGACGGAATGGACACGGTGGACGCGGCGGGGCGTCCAGGTTGTCCATAGCGTCCACTTCGTCCCTCAAGTCCACCCACTGGCGTCCTCTGCTCGGTCGCCGGCGCGTTGTGCGGATCGTGTGAGTCCGTCAGGAAAGGAGCTATGAGAGGCCTGTCATTGTCACGTAGAGAGTTCCTGCTGTCGGCCGGAGCGGCCGGCACGTGCATGATGCAGTCGGGCACGGCAGTCCGCGCGGCAGAATCGGTTCCGGTGGCCGCCGATTACGATGTAATCGTCTGCGGCGGCGGAACGTCGGGCATCCCGGCGGCGGTCGCGGCCGCTCGGCAGGGGGCGAAGGTCGCGGTCATCGAGCGATACGGGTTTCTGGGCGGCAATGCGGCCTCTTCGATCATGCCCTGCTGGCATGGTCTGCGCGAGCATCATTCCGGCATGCTCACCGCTTTCGCCCGGCAGGTCGAGACGCTCGGCGTCGGGCCGGCCCCGCTCAGGGAGGGCAATCATATCGAGCCCGAGGTCGTGAAGTTCCTGTTTCTGAACCTGGCCACCGACAACCGGATCCAGCTTTATCTGCACACCTTCATCACCGGCGTGGTGATGGAAGGCAACCGCGTCCGGGCCGTGGTCACCGAGAGCAAATCGGGCCGCCGGACATTCGGCGCGAAATGCCTCGTCGATGCCTCGGGCGACGGCGACCTGTGCTACCACGCCGGCGCGAAGTTCGACCTCGGCGTCCAAGGCGCCACGCAGGGGATGGCGCTGCGCTTCCGGATTGGGTACGTCGATTTCGACAAGTTCGCCGACTGGGCGGAGAAAGCGCCGAAGGAGCTCCATCTCGGCGGCCTGGTCGGCAGCGTCCGCAACGGCGGCGGCAAAAGCTGGGGCAAGGCGTTCTACTTCGGCAGCCGGCTGGATCTGCTGTACGAGAAGCACCGCAGCCGGTACCCCGATCTGCCGGAGAACACCTACTTCAACTGCAGCTCGATCCGTCCGAACGAGATCTCGATCAATACGACGCGGGTCTATGACCTGATTGGCACCAATGCCGACGACCTGACCAAGGCGGAAATCCTCATGCGCAAGCAGGCTTGGGCCGCCTGGCGCTTCCTGCGGGACCAGGTGGGCGGGTTTGAGCAGGCGGTCATTGTCGAGACGGCGCCGCAGGCGGGCCCGCGTCAGACCCGCACGATTCGCGGCGATTACGTGCTCGACGTGGAGGATGCGGCGCAGAACCGGCAGTTCGCGGACTCGGTCCAGACGTGCCGCGTCAACTACGACAGCCATGACAAGCACAAGTACGAGACCGGCGGCAACCGGGGCCTGGTCGATGTGCCCTATGGCATATTCCTGCCGAAAGGGCTCGAAGGGGTATTGACGGCCGGGCGCTGCACGTCCTGCGATCACCTGATGAACAGCGGGTTTCGCCGGATGGAGAACGTGTTCCAGTCGGGCGAGGTCGCCGGTACCGCGGCGGCTTTGGCCGTGCGCCAGAGCAGGACCCCGCGGGCACTTGCGGTCGCCGACCTCCAGGCCGAGCTGCGCCGCCACGGCTTCATGACCTCGCAAAAGGATCGCCTGGAACGCGCGAAGCGAGCCTGATTCCCCGAACAACTCTTGCAGGATTGGTGAGAGCATAGTATTCTTGTGTTGAAATTGTATCACGTCATGATATAATTTCAACTATGATCGAGCGCGTTTACACAAAACGACTCCTGGAAATGCTGGCGGTATTCCCTGTTGTGGCGGTTATCGGCCCTCGGCAGGTCGGAAAGTCCACGCTCGTGTTATCCGAACCGATTGCGCGGAACCGCCGCTACGTAACCCTTGACGACCTGACCAGCCGTACCCTGGCCGAGAAGGACCCGCTCGCACTCGTGGAACAGGCAGGTCCCCTGACCATTGACGAGATCCAGTTGGTCCCCGGGCTCCTGAGAGGCATCAAGCAACAGGTGGACAAGGACCGGTCTGCCGGACGCTATCTGATCACCGGCTCCGCGGATCTCAACTCCTGCGCGGACCTGTCGCATGTCCTCGCTGGCCGTGTTGGCGTGCTGCCGCTTCCGCCCATAACGTACTTCGAAGAGCATGGCATGCAAGGAATCCCGCTCTGGGCCCACGTCTTGCAGCAGAGAGCAATCGACCCAAGCATAGCCGCAAGGAGCCACGCGGAGAGCTTCAACTGGAATCGTCTTCTCACGGGCGGTTTTCCCCCGAGCCTCACAGCGCAGAGCGATTCCCAACGGACCCTTTGGCTGGAGGCCTTCCGAACCACCTATCTGGAACGCGACCTCCGTCGCCTCAGCGATATCGGCCATCTGGCGGAATTCGCCCGGCTCATGGAACTGTCGGCGGCCCGGACGGGCCAATTGCTCAACCAGGCCGAGTTGGCCCGAGACGCCGGCCTCAGTCCTGCTACCGCAGGACGGTATCTGTCGATTCTGGAAGCCAGCTTCCTGATCCAGCGCCTGGCCCCGTACTACGAGAACATCGGCAAACGTCTGGTCAAGTCCGCGAAACTCTACTGGAAGGATACCGGGCTCGTCTGTCACCTGCTTGGCATCCGAGCAGCCGATCTTGCCGCGCATCGCCTGAAAGGGGCCCTGTTCGAGACCTTCGTCTTCGGGGAGATTCAGGCGCTTCTGCCTCTCTACCTGCCTCAAGCCCGGTTCTATTATCTTCGCGCCCATGACGGTCTGGAAATCGACGGCCTGATTCAACAGGGTCCCGATCTGATCCCGTTCGAGATCAAAGCGGCTCAAACCGTCACCGCGGAGGACGCCAAGTCTCTGCGACGCTGGATGAGCCTCCGCCGCCATGATGGAATCGGCTTTGTCGTGTATGCCGGCACCCGCGTCCAACTCATCGGGCGAGACATCTGGGCAATTCCGATCCACGCTACGACCGGCTCATCGCTGTGATGCGCGGTTTATCGGGGTATGCGCCTTGCGTTGCCATGCTTGGCGCTGATATAAGATAGGCTTTCGGGTAGGTTTTGACAAACACGCATGGGACGCAACGAACAGATACCGCTGCCGACACGGACGCAAAAGAGTGAATGGGTCATTCAGCCGGCCGATGCCCGGGCCCAGGGGCTCGCCACCAGTCTGAGAATCGCGCCGCTGGTGGCGCAGGTTCTGCTCAATCGGGGGATCACCGAGGCCTCCCAAGGCAACGTCTTTCTGCAGCCCAAATTGACCGAGCTGATCCGGCCGGCGCAGATGCCGGGCATCGAGCCGGCCGTCGCCCGCGTCCGCGACGCCATCGAGAAGAAAGAGAAGATCACCATCTACGGCGATTACGACGTGGACGGCATCACGGGCGTATCCATCCTCTGGGAGCTCCTGACGCTACTCGGCGCGGAGGTCGATTTCTACATTCCCCATCGCATCGAAGAAGGCTACGGTCTCAACCGCGAGGCGGTGCGGTCGCTCGCCCAAGGGGGCACGCGCCTGCTGGTCACGGTCGATTGCGGGATCGGCGGGATCGAGGCGGCGGAATTGGCCCGCAGCCTCGGCGTCGATCTGCTCATCACCGACCATCATCAGCCGGGTGCGGATCTGCCCACTGCGGCCGCGATCGTGCATCCGGCGCTGGAGCCCGGTTACCCGAACCAGGACTCCGCGGGCGCTCTGGTGGCGTACAAGCTGGCCTGGGCGGTTGCCGAGCAGTTCAGCAGCGGCCCGCGGTTGGATCTGAGGCTGCGCCAGTTCATGCTCAACGCGACCAGCCTCGCGGCGATCGGCACCGTGGCCGATGTCGTCGATCTGCGGGGCGAGAACCGTGTGCTGACGCGGTTCGGCCTGCAGGCCCTGCCGGAGAGCAACCTGTGTGGCCTGCGGGCTCTGATCGAGACCATCGGTCTGAACGGCCAGGGCGTCGACAGCTACGCCATCGGTTTTCGCCTGGCGCCGGTGCTCAATGCCGCCGGCCGGATGGGCCACGCGCGGCTGGCGGTCGAGTTGCTGACCAGCAGCAGCGAGGTGCGGGCCACGCAGATCGCCGAGTATCTCAAGGAACAAAACGCCCAGCGGCAGCAGTGCGAGCGGAAGATCCTCAAGCAGGCCTGCGATCTGATCACCGAGCGCGGCTTGAGCCATCCGGACCGCCGGAGCCTGGTCCTGGCCGCCGCAGGCTGGCATACCGGCGTTCTCGGCATCGTCGCCTCGCGGCTGGTGGACCGATACTACCGCCCGACGATCATGATCAACGCCTCGCCCGGGGAGAACGGCACCGCCCAAGGCTCGGCCCGCTCGATCGAGGGCTTCTGCATGCTCTCGGCGATTCAAGCCTGTTCCGCGCACCTGGCCAGCTTCGGCGGCCACAAGATGGCGGCGGGCCTGACGATCCCGCCGGAGAAGATCGAGCCCTTTGCGGCGGATTTCGAGGCCTATGCGGCGGACCATCTCGAGGAAGAAGACATGGTCTCCAAATTGGAGATCGATGCCCTCGTGCCGCTACGGCAGTTCACGCGCGAGACGGTCAATCAACTGGAGCTGCTCGGGCCGTTCGGCCAGGGCAATCCCAAGCCCATCTTCGCCACCCAGGGTGTCCGGCTGATCGCCGCCCCCCGGCGGGTCGGCACCAAGGGCGACCACCTGCAATTCGCCATCACCGACAACACCGCCACCATTCGCTGCGTCGGCTTTCGCATGGGCCACCTCGAGAAGAAGCTGCTCGACCACGAGTACTTCAACCTCGCCTACGAGGCCCAACTCAACCACTACAACGGCAACACCAGCGTCGAGTTCATCGCGACGGACATCCAGTTCGAATAGACCGCCGCCGCTTTCGCCAGCAGCATGGCAGGCTGTCGGCCGTTGGCCGACAAGGGACGCCCGATCCCGTCCAAGGCCGCCGAGCAAGGCCCCCTCTCGGTGGCATCGTCAAGCGGAGTCTTCGGAGCTTGGCGATGGCGGATTTCCCGTGCGCCCGACCATCGCCAAGGCTTACCGGCCTTGACGATGCCACCCTTTTCACACACCCTCTAATGCTTCATGCCAATTGACTTTCCGGGTGGGTGGCAGCGGCAAGCGCAGCTTGCCGATGGTTTGCCTGTCCGCCATCGGCAAGCTCCGAAGACTCCGCTTGCCGCTGCCACCCGTCGCCTCTACCCGGAGGTTCGATTGTCATGAAGCACTAGGGCTGGGCCTTGGTTATGCGGATGTCATCGACGTAGATCACGCCGGCGCCGCCTTTCTTCGGGGCGTTGCGGTCGCCGACGCCGAGGAACATCGTTTTGATTCTGGCGGCGTTCACGCCTGTGAAGTTCTGCAAGGGGACGTTCCATGCCGCCCAGTCAGTGGTCGTGGTCGCGGCGGGATTTGGGTGGACGACGACGGCGGTCTTGCCGGTGCTGTCCTGCAGCGCTGCGTACAGTTTCTCCGGGGCGTTGGTCTGACGGCCGCGGAAGAACAGGGTCAGGGTGTCCATGCCTTGGACGGTCCAGTCCTGCACCTTGCTCCAGGTCAGTTCGGCCTCGCTGTAGAACGGCGCGGCCACGTTGTTGTAGTCCAGCGGCATCGACTGGCTGCCGCCGTGGACGATCCGGCGCTCGGCGAACGGGGCCGTCGTGTGGCCCACGGTGGAGCCGGTCTTGTTGATCCAGCCGTCAATCCACGTTTCATAGATGCGGTTGCCCTCGTCGTCGGTGTAGCTCTCGAAGTCCTCGACCAGGAGGAAGTCGGCGGTCGTGAAGCTCCAGACGACGCCCTTCCAGGGGCTGGCGGCGTGGGCCGGATTGATCTCGTCCACGCGCCAGTAATAGGTCTTGCCCCACTCCAGGGGGCCGGGGTCGTAGCTGATCGCCGCTGCCACCTGGCGGCCGCGATACACACCGGCGGTCTTCGGGTCCGCCTCGGCCACGGCCTGGGCGTCCGTGCCGAAGTAGACATCGTGCTGCGTCGCCTCTTCGCCGGCGATCCAGCTCAGGATCGGCGCCTGCGGGGCCTGACGGTCCCCGTGGGTTGGAGACGGACCCGCCGCCCGCAACGGCAACTGCAGCCATCCCTGCGGGACGATCTGACGCGGCTGCGAGGGGCTTTCCCAGAACAGCCGGGCCACGGCCCCGCCGGTGTTGTCGTACCACTCCATGCGCAGGGCATAGATCTGGCCGGCGACCAGATTCACCCGGGCCGAATTGTCGGTCGTGCCGTGATCCGTCCAGTTGTCGATGATCAGCTTGCCGTCGAGCCACAGCCGCACGCCGTCATCGCTGGTCGTGGTGAAGGTGTAGGTCTCGGTGAAGGGGGCTTCGAGATTGGCCGTCCAGCGGGCGGAGACGTCGTCCGCCAGGCCCGGCGCGACCTCGGCGCTACCCCAGTTGTTGTCGATGGTGCGTTCGGTCCGCGTCAGCACGGGCGTGCCCGCGAGGCTCTTGCCTTTGAAGTACCGGGCCGTCACGCCGCCCTCGGTCCCGCGCGTGGTGAAGCTCCAGACCTCGCCCTTGCGGCCCGCGGGCGGGACGAATTCATCGACCCGCCAGTAGTAGGTGGTGTCGAGCTTCAGGGGGCCGGGACTGTAGGGCGGGCTGGGTGTCATGTACCCGCCTGTCACGGCGTTGTTCACCGCGTCGAAGCTCTCCCCGAAGTAGACGGTGTGGAACAGGGCGCCGGTGCCCTTCTGCCAGGTCAGGGTCTGACCCGGATCGACATGCTTCATCCCGTCGGCGGGATACGGTTTCCAGGCGGTCAGCGGCTGCACCAGGAAGCTCCAGACATCGCCTTTCCAGGGGCTCTCGGGATGGAGATCGTTGACCTCGTCGATGCGCCAGTAGTAGGTCCGACCGGGGGTCAGGCCCGTGGGATAGGGACCGCCCGGCGTGCCGACCGACAGCATGGCCAGCGGCTGGCGGCCGACGAAGATCTTGGCACTGTTGCGGGTCGCCGCCTGGACCTCGTCGGCATCTGCGCCGAAGTAGACATCGTGCAGCTTAGCGAAACGGCCCGGCCGCCAGGTGAGGATGGCCTGGGTCGGCTCGATCACCGCCCCGTCGGCGGGCGTGGGACGAGCGGCCTTGCCCGGACTGGCCGCACCCGACGGCTCGATCCCGGCCACGTACTCGCCCTCGTAGACGTACACGAAATCCAGCCAGAAGGGCACGTCCGTGGCGGCGCAGAAGAACTCCAGCTTGATCTCGCGGTACATCGGCGCCGTGGTGAAGTGGTATTCCGCCCATTCGGTCGTCACCTGGAAGAGCGTGAGCCCCCAGGTGCCGGAGGTGTTGTCCGTCGCCTTCATCTGCACGGTCACGGGACGCGGCTTCTGGGCCTTCATCCAGAAGCTGGCGGTGTATTTCGTGCCGGCCTTGACCGGCATCGGCAGATTCAGCACGATGAAATACCAGTCGGTCCCGCCCAGGGGCTGCACCCGCAGGCTGCGGGTCCCGTCGATGAATTCGTTCTCGTCAATCTGGACGGTGCTGTTGAGGCCCGCTTCATAGCCCCAGGTGGCCCACTTGTCCCAAGCGGGGTCGTTCAGAATGACCTCGTCCTCTTCGAAGCTCGGGTTCAGCGCCAGGTTGACCACCTGCGCCTGCGTCGCCGCCGGCACCGCCGCCAGGGCCGCCAGGGCCGCGAGCACGACGATCGCTCTACACATGGATTGCCTGCACATCCCGGTCCTCCTTCAATAAGATTGCCCATGGGATTTCCGCGTCTCGACCACGCATTCCGTCATTCCAACGCTTTGGCGCAGTCTCCGTCCCCGCAGAGCCTCTACGGCACGTGCGAATCTGCTCCTGCCTGTGTCCTGGGCCGCTGGGGACACCACACACCTCCCGACGTCTCAGATCGGATTTCCATCAACCGCTGTCCTCGTGCATTGTATATCCGCCGGACCCGGGAAGTCAAGGGCAAAGCAACTCTCGATTCCCCGATCTTCCAACCGCGTGCCCTCCGCTCGCGGGCGGGCCTAGGCACAAAGGCTCGGCCGGCCGTAGGGTGCGTACCACGCACCGGCCCCCTGCAGTCCCCTACAGGCCCAGCAGGCGGCGGATGTTGCCGCCGAGGACCAGGGCCTCTTTCTCCGGCGGCAGCTTGAGCAGGCGGACCTTGTACAGCTCGACCCGGGCGTCCACCAACGGGCCGTCGGAGCCGAAGACCAACTTCTCGGCAGGCAGCTCGCGCGCCGCCTGCTCCAGGTACGGCACGAAGACGACGGCGGAGGTGTCCAGGTACAGGTTCGGGATCTGCCGGGCGGCCGCGACGGCCGCGACGTGCTCACGCCATCTCTGGGAGGCGAAACTGCCCAGGTGCGCCAGGACGAAAGGCACGTTCGGGTGCGAGCGGACCACGTCCAGGCTCGCGGCCACCGTGGGCGGATGATAGAGGATCGGGATTCCCAGTTCCGCGGCCGCTTCGACCATCTCCGGCGAGGGCACACCATGCAGCTTCAAGCCCCGCAGCCCGAGATCGCGGACCTCGTGCCGTAACAGATCCCGAATCTGTCCGGCCTCCGTCTTGGCGTCGTGCTTGGCAAAGCCGAGGAATTTCGTCGGCCACCGCCGCACGTAGCCGGCGATCTCCTCGTTGGCCTGCCGGTAGGTCGTGTTGTTGATGGGAAAGATGACGGTCTGATCGATCCCCGCCTCCTCCATCCGCTGGAGCGTCCATTGCGGGTCGTTGTACGTCGTCCATGGATCGCTCGGCGGGTTGTCCTTGCCATAGTTGAGCCCCCGGCCCGCGTGGCAGTGTGCGTCGATGATCCGGCCACGTGCGGTTTGTCTCGCCGGCAACGGCCCGGAACCAAGGGACAATGAGGCGCCCGCCAACAGACCCCGATTCACAAATTTGCGCCGATTCATCCCGTCATCCTTTCCGCAAAAACCTGCCTTATCAAACCGTACGATCCTCTTTCACCCGCAGCAGTTTCATGCCGCTGCCCGGATCGAGTTGCCGTGACGCCTCGATCCCGACGATCTCGAGGATCGTCACTTCCAGGATCAGGAACGTCCGCGTGTCGTGGCGGGGGCAGCCGACGAGGTTCTCGCCGTCCTTGCCGATGGCGGTATGGATGTGCAGCCGGGGACCGGCCTCGTCCCAATAGAGCGTCCCGACGCCAAGGACCTCGCCCGGTCCGGTGAACGCCTGGAACCGGGGCACGATCTGCGGCTGCTCCCGCTGGGGCCCGACCACAACAGCCGCCGTACGGAAACCGCCCGTGATCAGCACTGTCGCGCAGCGAATCTGCGCCTCGCGCGCGATCCGGTCGATGCACACATGCAAATCCTCCCCCTCGAACAACCGTGCCACCACAACCCGACCCACCTGGCCAACCGAATACTCCATCAGTTTTCTCCATCGAACCACCTCAAATCCGCCGACATCATACCACACGACACCGGTTTACCACAGAGAACACCGACGGCACCGAGGTATATGGCATGTAGGATCGGCTTCCGCCCTAGCGGGAATCGATCGGCCATGGAAAGGCATTGCTGGATCGCCCGTCCTGAGGTAGAATCGCCGCTGGTGCGAACGACCATTGGAGAACATCATGGCGGAACCGATGCGAAAGGATGAGGCCCACGAGTTGGTCAACCGGATGCCGGAGAATGCCACGTGGGATGACCTGATCGAAGAGATCTACGTGCGGCAGGTGATCGAGCAGGGCCTCGCCGACAGCCAAGCCGGAAGAACAACGGACGTCGAAGAGGTCCGGCGCAGATACGGCTTGCAGCCATGAACGTCCCCTGGACCGATATCGTTCCACATTGCCTTGGTGCATCTGATTGGTATATTGCCCAGAAATCTCCTTCCCGGGGAGTCGGCTATGGGTGCTAGGCTGAAAATCGAGAATGTCGGCCCGATCAAGAAGGCGGATATCCGCTTCGGCGACCTGACTGTCTTTGTGGGCCCACAGGCCACCGGCAAGAGCGTCGCTCTGCAATTGCTGAAACTCCTGGTGGATATCGGCCATATACAATCTGAGTTGAAACGCTACGGCGTGGATTGGGGCGGGCAGGTGCCGGCTTTCTTCGATGCCTATTTGGGCGAGGGAATGCGATCCCTCTGGCGGGAAGACATGAGCAGAATCACCTGGGAGGGTAAGGCTGTCAAGCTGCGCACACTCTTGGGACGTCAGCAACGCCGCAAGGGGGAATCCCTATTCTACGTACCCGCCCAGCGCGTTCTTACGCTGCGCAACGGCTGGCCCCGGCCGTTTACGGACTACTCCGCCGGTGATCCCTTTGTCGTGCGACAATTCAGCGAGAGGCTCCGCCGGCTCTTGGAAGAAGGGGAGTTCGCGCGCACCGGCCAGATCTTCCCCCAAACGTATGTCCGTAGACGCGTGTATCGGGATCTCTTGGATGAAACGATCTTTCAGAGTTTCGCGTTGCGGATCGACAAACATCTGTCGCAGAAACGCTTGGTGCTGGACCAGAATGGAGGAGACGACGGTCTCCCTTTCATGGTCTGGTCCACCGGACAGCGGGAGTTTATTCCACTGCTGTTGGCATTCTATTGGCTCATGCCGCCTCTGGATATCCGATGGCGTAAATGGGTCGTGATGGAAGAACCCGAAATGGGACTCCATACGCGGGCCATCTCTGCGGTTCTCCTGATGACCCTGGGACTGTTGCAGCGTGGATACAAAGTCTGCATCTCCACCCATTCGCCGTACGTTCTGGATGTCGTTTGGGCCTTGAATCGCCTGAAGAGGTACCGAGCTCCAATCGATCTGGTTCGGGAGATATTCGATGCCCCCAAAGAGCGCCAGATCAACGAAATCGCGAAATCGGCACTGACGAAAGATTCCAGGGTCTACCATTTCGACAGCGCGAGCGGGAAAGTGAAGGACATCTCGAATCTTGACCCGGGCGCGACGGACGAGGTGGAAGCCGGTTGGGGCGGACTCGGCGAGTTCAGCGGACGCGTAGCGGACGTGGTGGCAAAGGCTGTTGCCAGGGGAGAGTAAATGCGGTTCAGGCAAGCCGTGAAGAAGACAAAGGGACTTGAGCACGCTTATCGGCCGGGTCTCCAAGCCTTGCGGCGTGGAGACCACAGCCGGGTTTCATCTCGGAACCCGCGGATAATCACTGGTAGCGTAGACTTGGATAACGTCCTGGCAACAACGCTGCCCAACGATCCTCGGTGGGATTACGGTGTAGGTGTGGTATCTCAGGCTCGGTCGGAGACTGTCATCTGGATCGAGATTCATCCAGCGTCTTCGCATCACATCGACGACGTCCTGCGGAAACTTGACTGGCTCAAGAATTGGCTATGGACCCGTGCCCCGCAACTTGATGAGATGACGCGCGAATTCGTTTGGGTGGCTTCCGGGCAAGTAGATCTCCCACCCGGTAGCCAACAACGACGCAAGTTGGCGGACAAGCGCCTTCGCTTTGAAGGAAGGCGTTTACAGATCTCTTGAGCCTGCGACGGCTTCTCTCTATACCCCAATGATCCCGATCGGCGGCGTGGTTTTCCAGCGGCCTTTGGTGAAGTCGGGGACGTCCTGGGGGCTGCTGCGGGTGGCGACGGATTTTTCGCTCAGCTCCATGAGGCAGCTCCAGGTGGCGGCGTCGTAGACGTCGAGGTCGGGGACGGCGCCGGTCCGCAGGCACTTGATCAGGCGGTAGAGCGTCATGAAGTCGGCGCCGCCGTGGCCGCCGCGACTGAGGGCCCTCTCGCCCCAGGCCTTCCAGAGGGGGTGCTCGAACTCCCGGTAGTAGGCGTCCAGCGGCTCCCAGGCGTGGCGTTTGGGGCTGCGGCCTTCGATGTAGATCTGGTCCAGCGTGCCCGAGTAGATGCCCTTGGTGCCCTGGACGCGGTAGATCAGGTCGTACGGCCGGGGCAGGCGCGTGTCGTAGTAGAGCGTGACCGTCTGGCCGTTCACCGTCCGCAGGAGGCTGGTGTTGATGTCGGCGTCGCGGTTGCCGCGCGTGCCGTCGGCGCTCATGGAGACGAGGTAGTCGAAGCGGTTGCCGCGATTGATGTCCAGCCACTGGGCGACCGGCCCGATGGGGTGCGTCGGATAGGCGTTGGCGGTGCGGACCTTCTCGCCCCAGACGCGGGCGGTCGTGGCCCGGTCGTAGCCGAGGTAGTGCTGGTAGCCCGCCTCGCAGTGGCGCAGCTCCCCGAACAGGCCCCGGCGCAGCATGTGGTGGACCAGCATCACGTTGCGGAAGTAGCAGCAGTTCTCCAGAATCACGCAGTACCTGCGCGTCTTCTCCGCGGTCTCGACGAGTTGCCAGCACTCGTCGATCGTCTCGGCGGCGGGGACCTCGGTGGCCGCATGCTTGCCGGCCTTCATGGCGGCCACGGAGATCGGCGTATGCCACTTCCACGGCCGCGTCGCATTGAGGACCAGGTCCAGCTCCTCGGTCTCGCACAGCCGCTCGAAATCGGTCTCGCCGCGCGCGTAGCCGGTGGGTTTGGCCTGTCCGGCGGCCGTCACGAGGTTCTGCGCCCGCACGACGCGTTCCTCGATGAGGTCACAAACCGCCTTGACCTCCACCCCTTCCAGGTCCAACAGGACCCGCAGCAGCACGGTCCCCCGACCGCCGATCCCGACCACGCCGATGCGGACCTTGTCCATCGGCTTCGCCGCGGGGACCTCGCTCGCCAGGGCCTCCCGTCCGATCGCCCACGTCGCCGTTGTCGCCGCTGCGACTCTCAGCAGATTCCTTCGATGGTATGACTCGTTCATGGCGTTCTCTCCAGATTCGGCCAATAGAATGATTGGGAATTCCCGGAACTGTACCAGACGGCCCCCGCCTGTTCAAGGAACGGACGCTTGTGGTTGCTCCTGATTGCGTCGCGTTTTGAGTTTCTCCTCGAATTCCGGACGGAGAACACGCAGACCCCGTTGGCTCGCGACCTCATCTCTCCGCAGGCGGACTTGCGACCCGGCGGAACGTGGGTCTTGCGTCTGCAAGATCGTCACAAGCCGTTGCAGGATCACGCGCCGCTCGTCATCCGGCGCCCTGACCTCACCGAGGGTGTTCAGCAATGCATCACATCGTACGAGCACTCGACTATATCCAGAGCTGATCGAATGTCGCTGCACGAGGTTGGCCTGCCCTATCCGCTTCCACGTCCGGGTCGCAGGAACCGCAATGCCCAGCCTGCGAATCTCGCGTGACAGCTCCGATTCATAAACTCTGCTCTTGACCGGCACGCCGAAGACAAACATCTGATCCCTGAGAGCTCCGCTGTGGAGGTCCAGATCCGTGTTGTTGCTGAATACCCAGGGCTCACCGAGCAACACCCACGCACAAAACACCACCATCGCGAGAACGACAGGGCTCAGTACGATCATCACACGTGACAGCCTTGGTCTGTTCATCTCCGGCCGCTCCCTTCTCTCCTGTCGGCCCCCTGCTTCAGCCTTGCGGGCTTTCCCACATGCCGCGACGTGCTTGTCGGGCTCGTCCCCGGTCACCGGGTCCCATTATGGCCTCGATCGGCCGTGGAAGCAAACATGGCGCACCCGGTTTCCGGGCAATCGCATGTTCGACGAGGACGCCGTTTGGAGTTCCGCGTTTACGCGGGTCTAAACAGTCCTGCCTTCCACGCCTGGAAAGTCTTGAGCCGCTGCGCGGTCTGGACCCGCCCAATGAGTTTTGACGAAGTTCAGTAATCACAACCCGGCCACGGGCGCTCTTCGTAGGGCGAGCGTCCCCGCTCGCCGAAGACGTCGTGCGAGGACGCACGACCTACGAAGAGGGCCCTTGGGGGCCTCTGGGTTAGCCATTACCGACGTTGTCTGTCAAAGTTCATAAGGCGGAACTCCAAACGGCGGCAGACCACGGATCGGGTGCCCTTCGCAAACCCTTCCAGTTATCCGGGTATGCTCTGACGAGCACACTACGAACACGGGCAGCGCCGCAAGTCCAGAAGCGGCCGAGCCGCACGTCGCGCGGGTCGGCTCGTCTTTGTCCCTTGTCTTGGCCGACGATTTCGGCCATAATAGCGTTCAACGATGTAACAATGGAAAATCACACGTCGGGATGATCGAACCCCATTGGAGGATGTACCCATGCCCAGACGACTCAAAGACAATGCAGTATCCAGGAATTGGCTGATCGGACCGGTGCTCGC
>VGYL01000013.1 GCA_016872975.1 Planctomycetota bacterium | reverse complement strand
ACCTCGCTGGGCTCTTTCGAGCGTGCGGCCTCTTCCTCCGCCTGCCGGAACATCTCCTCGACCCGACCCTGAAGCCGGGCACGGTTGCGCGCCGCGACCTGCTGCTTCTGTTCGTCCGTGGCGACGCCGGCGGGGTCCTCCAACTGGGGGGCCGGGACCTCGCCCTGCAACAGCCGGCGACACTGCTTCTCGACCAGCATCCCCGAGCCGCCGCCGCACTTGGTGCCGGTGCGCCACTCGACGATGATTTTGCGTCCGGCCGCCGTACCGAGGCTGAAGAAATAAGAGTCCTTGGCACCGATATGGAACAAATACCGGGCCGCAGGCGCAATGGCTTCGGCCCCCTTGGGGATCGCGACACTGTCGTACACATACAGGGCACCCTGCATGACGCGCGGGAACGACTGGGCCGCACTGCCGGTCAGGGCCGTGCTCTGGATGGACGCCGGATCGAAACGGCACCTGATGTCCCGCCACGCCTCCGCCAGGGCCCCGAGGGGATTGGCAAAATGCATGATCGGTTCTGGTGCGTAGAGCACCGCGCCGGCGTCACTCAGGACGGCGTAATGAACGAAGCTGCTGCCAAGATCGAGGCCCACGTACAGGCGGCCGGTCACGGTCTTTGTCGCGTGTTTTTCCTTCAATGTCATCGTCTGCTGCCTGCCCCCCAAAAAGTACGGCCAACCACACCAAGCCAAACGATCCCCGCGGCCGCCGGCAGTGCCTACAGGGCGGACCGTCCCAGAAATCGGCCACCAACAGCAGTAACAACCCCTGTTAGCAAAGGATCATCTTCCTGTGAAAAGACAACGAGCAAACCGGTTAGTTACTCCCACGCTGTGACTTTGTCAAGCTTGGCCACAGGACACCTCACCTGTTTTCCACAGCACCGCAGGGGCCGCTTTCTTCTCATCTCCTTGACCGACAACGACTTGCGCGCGGCACCGGCAGGAACGTAACAAATACGCATCTCATACTATAGATACTACTACTGAGAATACTCTCAGATCATTATAAGAGGAGGGGCGATCCCCATGTGCAGGTGCAGATGGTGGCCCGTCTTCCGGGAAAAGGACTTGTTTTCGCGGGCTTGCCCAGGTAGACTAAAGCCCGTTTCGTGGTCGGATGGCGCAGGGATGGCGTCGCTACGTGTTTGACAAGGGGTGTCTCATGAAGGTGAGCGTGAACCGTTCCGCATTGGGTGAGGCTCTGGGCCTGATTACGTCGGTGGTCCCGACCCGCACGCCGAAGCCGATTCTCAAGTGCGTTCGCATCGCGGCGGGCGGCAAGGACATGCGTATCCAGGCGACCAACCTGGAGTTGGGCCTGGATTGCCTGGTGTCGCAGGTGGAAGTCGGCCAGGAGGGCGAGGCCGTGGTGGAGGCGGAGCGCCTGGCGGCGATCGTGCGCGAGAGCGGCGAGGATGTCCTGGTACTGGAGGCGAAGGAAACCACCTGTGAGATCCGCGGTGCGGACAGCCACTTCAAGATCTACGGCCAGGATCCGAAGCAGTATCCGAAGGTCCCTTCGTTCGGCCAGGGCCAGCCGGACCTCGCGATCAGCCTCGAACAGTTGCAGATGGGCATCGAGCAGTGCCTGTTCGCGACGGCCAAAGAAAGCAGTCGCTATGCCATCAACGGCGTGCTTTGGGAAGTCAAAGGAAAGAAACTGATTCTCGTGGCGACGGACGGCCGCCGGCTGGCACGCTGCCGGGTTGACCTGCAACAGGCCCCGGCGGGCGACAGCGCGGAGAAGAAGGTGATCGTCCCCGCCAAGACAATGGGCCTTCTGCAGAAGATCGGGCCGCGCGAGAAAGAGACGGTTGCGGTCAGACTGGTGGACAACCAGGTGCTGCTCAGTTGCGCCAACGTGGTAATCAGCTCTAACCTGGTGGAGGGCAACTTCCCGCGGTATGAGGACATTATCCCGGCGGATTATGACAAGAAGCTGACGTTGCCGACCGAGGGGTCGCTCAGCGCGGTCCGGCGAGCGGCGCTGCTGACCAGTGAGGACTCGAAGGGCATCAAGCTGTCGGTCACACGCGACCGGATGATTTTCTCGGGCAGTTCGCCGGAAGCGGGGGCCGCCGAGGTCGGCATGCCGGTGGATTATCAGGGCGACGACATCGACATCGGCTTCAACCCGCAGTTTCTGAGCGACGCGTTGCGCGTGATTCGCACGCCGGATTTCGACCTGGAACTGGGCCAGCCGGACCGGCCCGGTGTGCTCAAGAGCGCGAGCGATTTCCTGTACGTTCTGATGCCGATCAATCTCGGGTGAGGAGTGGGAAACGGCTCGGCACGCGCCACCAGGTTGGGTCGTGCCGACCGGAAGAACAAGGGATACGGCGCCGCCGGAAAATGTAGGGCGCTGCTGGGGAGTCAAGGATGGACAAGGCAAGAGCATCCGACGCATGCAAGATCGGCGACCTGATGTCGGCTTTTGTGGGGCGGCTCAGCCCGGCGAGCCGCCAGTATGATTCGGTCACCCAAGCATGGGAGGGCCTGCTGCCGGAAGGCTTGCGGGCCCATTGCCGGATTGCGGGTGTGTCGAACGGGTGTCTGAAGATCGCCGCCGACGGGTCCAGCTACATGTTCGAGTTGCAACTGTGTAAAGTGGTGCTGTTGCGGGAGTTGCAGCGCCTGTGTCCGGCGGCGCGGGTCCGGCGGATCGAGGTCGGCATGGCCCGGTGACGAACGTTGGAGGCCCCGCAAGCGTATAAAATTAGATTGTTATAGGTCGGAGGGGGTCTTTTCCGATAGAATGTAAATAGGCAGGCTGGAAGTGCTGAGCGGTGTATTTCCCGTCGAGATTCCGGTTGTCAACGTCCTGCCTGGAAGATCATAGCGCATAGTCATTGAGGGCCCGTATGGAGGCACACAGATACGACGCAAGTAACATCAAGATTCTCGGGGATGTCGATGCCGTGCGCAAGCGCCCCGAGATGTATATCGGCGACCGTGCCATCGGCGGTCTGCACCATCTCGTCTACGAAGTGCTGGACAACTCGATCGACGAGGCGCTGGCCGGGCACTGCGATGCCATTACGGTGCGGATTCACGCGGATGGGAGCTGCAGCGTCGAGGACAACGGGCGCGGGATTCCCGTGGAGAAGCATAAGGAGGCGAAGGTCAGCGCCCTGGAAGTGGTGCTGACGACCCTGCACGCCGGCGGCAAGTTCGACTCCAACAGCTACAAAGTGGCCGGCGGCTTGCACGGCGTGGGCGTCAGCGTCGTCAACGCCTTGAGCGAATGGCTCCAGGTGGATGTTTACCGGGACGGAGAGCACTGGCACTTCGAGTGCAAACAGGGCAAAAAGTGCGGTTCCGCCGAGAAGATCGGCACCGCGAACAAGAGGGGCACCAAGGTCAGCTTCATGCCGGACGACGAGATCTTCGGCGATCTCGAGTTCAATTACGATACGCTGCAAAAGCGGATTCGCGAGTTGGCCTACCTCAACGCCGGCCTCAAGATCACCTTCCGCGACGACCGGACCGACAAGAAGGAAACCTTCCATTTCGAGGAAGGCATCCGGGCGTTCATCAAGCACCTTAACGAGGGCAAGAACAACCTGCACAACGATGTCATCTACATGGCGAAGGACGATCCCGAGAGCAAGCTCAACTGCGAAGTGGCCATGCAGTACAACGACGGGTACAACGAGAACGTGCTCGTGTTTGCCAACAACATCCGCAACATCGACGGCGGCACACACCTGTCGGGCTTTCGCACGGCGCTGACGCGGACGATGAACGCCTACGCCCGGGCCAACAAGCTCCTGAAAGAGGACCAGAACACCACGGGCGAGGATCTGCGCGAAGGGCTGACGGCCGTGGTGGCCGTGCGGCTGCCCAATCCGCAGTTCGAGGCCCAGACCAAGGTGCGCCTGACCAACCCCGAGGTGGACAGCTTCGTCCAGACCGTGGTCAACGAGCAGCTCGGGCACTACCTGGAGGAGCACCCGACCGAGGCGAAACGCATCCTGAACAAGGCCATCCAGGCGGCGGCCGCCCGCGAGGCGGCCCGCAAGGCCCGCGAGCTGACCCGGCGCAAAGGGGCCCTCAGCAGCGCGAGCCTGCCCGGCAAGCTCTGGGACTGCGCCAGCAAAGAGAAAGTCACGACCGAGATCTTCATCGTCGAGGGCGATTCGGCCGGCGGCTCCGCCAAGGCGGGGCGCGACCGCAATATCCAGGCCATTCTGCCGCTGCGGGGCAAGATCCTCAACGTCGAGAAGGCCCGCATCGAGAAGATGCTGGCCCATGAGGAAATCCGCACGATGATCAGCGCCCTGGGCACGGGCATCGGCACGGACGAATTCGACGTGGAGAAATGCCGCTACGGCAAGATCATCCTGATGACCGATGCCGACGTCGACGGCGCCCACATTCGCACGCTGCTGCTGACGTTCCTGTTCCGCCAGATGCCCGAGCTGCTCAACAAGCGGATGATCTATATCGCGCAGCCGCCGCTGTACGAGGTCAAGGTCAAGGGCAAGAAGGACTCGGAATACGTCCTGACCGAGAACGAGATGCGCCGCCGGATGATCACGCGCGGCCTCACGGGCACGGAGCTGGTGATCCGCAACGGCCAAGGCAGCCCCAAGAAGACCGACAAGGCCAAAGAGCGCACGGTGCCCCGCGAGAAGCTGGATGAGCTGGTCAAAGCCCTGGCGGATATCGAGCGGATCGTCGGGGTGTTGGACCGCCGCGGCATCAAATTCGCGGACTTCATCCGCGAGTACTACAACGGCGAGAAGCTGCCCCGCTACATGATCCGCCATCAGGGGACCGAAGAGATCTTCTACGATGCCGCGGATTACGAGAAACGCCTCGATCAACTCGGCGGCGGCAAGAACGGCGAAAAAACCAACGGCGACGAGGAATCGTCCCTGTTTGCCGCCGAATTGCACGAAGTGGTGCGGATCGAGCAGATCAATCAGAAACTCAAGGCCGATTTCGGGGTGGACCTGACGGACTTTCTGCTCCAGGCCGAGAAGAGCGACTCCGGCGAATCCCTGCCGACCAAGTTCCAGTTGGTGCACGGCGAGGATACGTACGAGATCGCCGCCCTGGGCGATATCTGCCCCGCCATTCGGACGATCGGCGGCAAGGGGATCGACATCAAGCGCTTCAAAGGCTTGGGCGAGATGAACGCCGAGCAGCTCTGGGAGACCACGATGAACCCGGCCACGCGGACGCTGCTGCATGTCCGCCTGGACGACGCCGGCGAGGCGGACCGGCTCTTCAGCGTCCTGATGGGCGACGACGTCGAGCAGCGCCGCCGCTTCATCCAGGAACATGCCCTGGAAGTGCAGAACCTGGACGTGTAACGATCAGAGGCACTGCGCCATCCGAAGCGCGAACTTCAAATCGCGGAGACGCGCTTTGGGATTCGACGCTTCGGATTGGGGGTTCGAGGATGCGGATTTGTTCGGCTGTCAGGCCGGTGTAAGCAGCGATCTTCGAAAGCGGCTCCCCGGCAGCCTTCATCCGCCGCTCAAACTCCGAGAGGCCCAGTTGCTCGGCCTTGAGGTAGGTCAGGTTCTGGATGTGACCGCGCTCCTTGATCAATTCGTTCAGGAAGTCCAGCAGCAGGTCCTTGTTCGGCTCGCTGCCGAAGAGCTTCTGGAAGCCGAAGTCGGTGAACGGATTGATATGGCGGTCCGTCATGTGTTCTCATATCTCTCTTGTTGGTAATGCAACACCCATACCAGGATACGAGGGGCAGGAGGATCTGTCAAGAATGGGGCAAAATGGACACACTTCCTTGCCTATGCCACCCGGGAGATCTACAGGTGGCAGCGCCAGCAATGATTGGCGCTGCCACCTGCTGCTGCGACAGCGAGGTTGCCCAGACGGCGGCAGTTCGTTCTCAGGTGTCTTCAGCGCCTCGTCGCGCGTGCAGGACTCGCGGGGCTCTTGTCGTCGGGCGAAGCGCTCAAGCCGGGCCGGGACCACAGGATCTGGACCTTTTCGGTGAACTGTTCCAGCGTCAGTTGACTCTTGGCGAAAGCGTCCACGTCGGCCTTGGTCGTGCGTAGGACCAGGAGAGTGGGTCCCGGAGCCCCCACCGACGGGCGCACAGCGCTCGTCCCGGGCTGCCGGCGCGGCATGCCATAGGGACTGTCGCCGTAGGGATCGTCGCCGGTGCTCCGGTAGCGCCCGGAGGTGGAGGCCTTTCTGTCATCCGGGTTGGCCACCGCCACGGTGACCATGTCTTGCGGGCGGGGCATCCGGATATTGGCGGTGTGAACGAAGGTCCTGATCAGTGTCTTCTTGAGAGTCTCGACCTTCTGGGCGGCGTAAGGCACAGCGCCGCGAGAACTCTCGCCTGTCTCCGCCGGCCGGCCGGTCATCTCCCGGATCGTCTGCGACCACACGGGGTCGGGCGACTCGTTCGGCTCGGACTGCCCCGCCTCCGGCGGTTCCGTGGGCACCAGCGGCAAGTCCACATGAAGGAAGAACAGGGCCCCATAGCCGTCCAGGTAGAGTGCCTGCGGACTGTCTTGGCCGAGCGTGTAATAGCGGAACGCATCGGAACCGCTGACGCCGGTGACGAAACCCACGCCGCGACGGTTGGGCAGGACGGTCTTGTCGAAGATGCGGCACATCACGGTCAGATCTTCGGTGAGATTCGCCAAGGCCTCGGCCGTCAGGTCGGGCGTGGGAACCACCAGGACATTCTCCCGGGCCTGCTCCGGCGGGAACGGCACACTGAGGGAGCTGCTGCCTGAGTACACGCCGTTACCGCTCCGGGTCTGGGTCGCGGGCGTCTGTGAGGTGGACATCCGGGACTCGCTTCGTTGAATGACTACCCCGCTGGAAGTGCCGGTCAAGCCGGCCAGCAGGACGACTGCTGCTACAAATGGATTCATCGTCGCTCTCCTGATTCTCGAGAGCCTCTAACCGAATGAGCTTGGACATGCCGTTGCGAGTCGCGAAGCCGTTGCGCGGTGAGTAGGTGAAAGAAATCCACCGGGTCCAGGGTGCCATGCCTACGCCTCGTAGGCATGTCCTTCGCCCCGCTTTGGCACGGGGCCTCCAAACGCAAGGCATCGCGTTTGCGGACCCCATGTCTACGCAAAGCCGTAGACATGGCACCCAGGCCGCCAGTTTCTCAGGAGGAGCGCAGCGAGCTTGCCCCCGCGCAGGCGGGGGAAGCAATCTCAATCCGATGGGCAGGAGATTGCTTCGCTTCGCTCGCAATGACATGCGGTAGTCTCCCTTCTGTCAGAGGCCCTAAGTCTATGCCTGTCAGTGCGTGGTTACTTGCACGCGCTGTTGGAATTGCGTTGCGTCCAGGCGCCCTTGGGCGAGTTGGTCGATATCGACCTTTCTGACCCGCAACGTGAGCAGGGATCTGCCGGTGGCGGGCGTGGCGAGGGGGCCGGCCCACTGGCTGGCCAGCGGCTCCGGCGCCCGGTCCTGTGCGGCCGGGCTGGGCCCCTGGACCAGGATCGTGAGCCAGGACTCGGGCTCGAGGTCGCGGATATTCGCGGCATGCTGGAGCAATCCCATCAACGTGGTCCGCAGGTCCTCCACGACCGCGGCGCCATAGGTTCTCTCCGGCGGGGCGCCTTTCTGAGTGCGGCGCGCCGCCTGCGGGTCCAGGAGCTCCTGCCGCACCTGGGCCCAGGTTGCGTCCCTTTGTGTCGTCTCGTTCGGTTCCGGCGTCTGCGGAGGCGGCACCAGCGGGAAGGCCACGTGCAGAGAGAACACCGCGCCGTAGCCCCCAAGGAACAGCGCGCGGGGCTTTCCGCCCGGGGCTTGGAGGACCGTCGGTCCTGCGCCGCCGACGCGCCAGGACGTGTTTTGCCCGTACATCAGATCGCCCAAGACGGGGAAGCCGAGGCCGTCTTCGGAGGCCGTGTGGATGTTCTTCTCGATGATCCGGGCCATGACACTGAGATCCTCGACGATCCGCTCGTATGTCTCCGGCGTCATGGTCTGGGCGGGGATCACGAGAACCGGCGCGGCTCTCGTCTTCCAGGCCAGAGTGTCCTGCAGGCGCAGCAGCGCCTGCGGAGCCGACGATTGGATGGTAACAGGGACCGTTGTCGAGACGTTGGCGGCCGCTCGCACAACGCCGGTGGTCGCGGCGGGCGCCGTGGCCGGTGCCGGCAATGTCGGGCCGGGGGGGGCCGAGCCGCCACCGGCGGGCGGGCCGGCGACCGCCAGGAGGATCAACAGGATCGAGGGCAGGGTGATCTCGGGTAGGATGCTCATGGTTTGTTCCTTTCCTGGTGAGTCGGGATCGGTTCCGTGGTGGGCCGCTCAAAGCCCTGGGGCCGGGCATGGAGGACCAGTTGAGCGAACTCCTGTCGCGTGCGCGAGAGCTCATTCTCGGTGCGAGAAGCCAGCGTCTGCAGGCCGCTGGCGAGTTGCGTCTTGTCCTGCACCCGGTTCATCTCGATCTCGTACAACGCCCGGGTGATGCGGCGGAGGTCCTGGGTCTTCGCCGTGTCCAATTCCTGGACCAACTGCGTCAGAAGCTCGTTGGTGACCGCGTTCGAGGCCGCCAGAGTCCCCAGGGCGAAGCGGTTCAAGTCATCGCGGTACTGCGCGGTCAGTTCTTCTTTGACGCGGACATAGACAGCGGCCAGAGCGAGTTGGTACTCTTGCCGCAGATCCTCGACCACTCGTTCGCGCAGAGCCGGCTCGAGGGCGGCTGCCACCGCCGGCGCCAGTGCCGCGCGAAGCTGATCCGGATTCTGGGGCTTGGGCGCCGAAAGCCGGCCCGCGAGGTACCCGAGAAGGACGAAAATCGCCGCCGCGGCCGCTAGTCGCACCAGAGGGCGGCGGGCGGAGCTGTGCCTGCGGACCGGGAGGAGGCGCGGGCACGAATCCGCCCTCGGCTCTTTACGGTCCGCCATTTGTCGCAGGGTCTCCTCCACGACTTCCTCCGGTACCGTTTGCGATGCACCTTCCCGTTTCAGCCCGGCGAGGGCCTGGAACAGCCTGTCATGATGCTTCTTCATCCTGCACCTCGTCTTCCTCCGTCGGCGTTGCGTCCAGGGCCTCCCGAAGCCTGACCTTGGCGCGGTAGAGTGCGACGCCGACGGCACTGATCCCGATCTTCAATTCCCGGGCAATCTGCCGGTAACTCATTTCGTTGAGGTATCTCAGACAGAACACCTTCGCCTCCTGCTCGGGCAGCCGACCGATGGCCTCGCGCAACCGTCCGGCCAACTCCTGTGCCTGTGCCTCGGCGGCCGGATCGTGGTTCTGGCCGGTCGTGCGGCAGGCGCCTGCCTCCGTCCGGCAGTGCTCCTGCCGGCCTCTCTGGCGCAGGCGGTCGATCGCGCGGGTCGTGGCCAGGTGAACGAGCAGGCCCGACACGTTCCGCACCCGCTGGCGCTGCGCGATCTGGACCGCGGCCAGGAACGTCTCCTGGAAACAATCCGCGGTATCCGCGTGATGGGCCAGCAGCCGATAGGCCGTCCGCCAGACCAGCGGTCCGTGCTCGCTCACAATCGTTTGCCAGTCCTGAACCTGCAACGGAGTTCTCCGCGTTTCGTTCGTGCCATTTCACACGATTCACAACGTACGTCGCTCGGCGCCGCAGTTTTATTACAGCGATGTAACCGCTTTTGGGGAATGGACTTGATGTCACTCGGTCCAGGAAAAGCACAATTTTCTTGCGCGGACGCCTTTTTTTTCTTGCATTGGGCCGCCGGCTCGGTAGAATGCTGGCGTTGATTGAGCGACGCTTTTTTGAGGCCTATATCGCAATGATTGGAGGCGATAGATGACAGGCAAGCGCGGGGGCTTAGAGCCGGCAGCAGGGAGGCTGATCCTGTGCGTGCTCTTTGGTTCGGTCCTGTTGGCTGGCTGGGGTTGTGAAGAAGGCCGACGGGCGAGCCCGCCCGTCCCGATCACGACTCCGACGTCGGATCCTACAGAAGCACAGTTGTTGGCCGAGATTGATCAGAAGTTTCAGAACCCGCGGGCGCACTATAACCTGGCGCGGCTGTATCACAAGGCGCAGAATTGGAACAAGGCGGACTGGTACTACAGCAACGCGCTGAACCTCGAGCCGGCGAACAAGGCGGCGCAGGCCGGTCAGGTCAAGCTGTTTCTCGATCGCGGGGAGACGGGCAAGGCCGAGCAGTTCGCCAACGGGTACATTCTCCAGGCGGCGACCGCCTCCGTCCGCGAGACGCTGCTGCTGGGATGGGAGTTCCGCCAGCTCAACCTGGACGATTATGCCTTGCGGTGCTTCCGGCAGGCGGTCAATGCGGCGCCGGATTCGTTCGAGGCGCATAAGCAGCTCGGTTTTTATTACCAAGATAAAGCGGACAGTGCCAAAGCCAAGCACCATTTGCTCCGCAGCTTCGAGTTGAATCCGCGCCAGCCGGATGTTGCCGGAGCGCTGGGCAAGCTCGGCGTCAAGGTGGAACTGCCGGCCGGGCCGCCCGAACCGGTCCCGGCGCGGCCGAAATGAGAGTAGGAACACGTTTCAAGGGTGAGTCTGAAGCTCAAAGTATCATGCTCTTGCTGACTTGAAACTTCACACTGGCTTGTGATGCTTTTTCGTTGCCCCGTAGCGAAAGGATGCGCTGCGGGGTTTTTTATTGGCGGGCAGGCCTGGCCTCGGTATGATTCCGGTCGTTCGACGGTGGCACCTTGGTGGGCAGACCTCATGCACGGCTTGCACGCGGCAGACATCGCAGTCCTCGGCTTCTACCTCGTTGGCGTCGCGGTCATCGGCATCCGCAGCGCGCGCGGGCTCAAGCTCAGCGCCGACTTTTTCATGCCCCGCCGGTTCGGCAAGCTGATGATGGTGATGTTCTCCTTCGGGGCGGGCACCCACTCCGACCAGGCGGTCGGCGTCGCGTCCAAGATCTACACGAGCGGGTTATCGGGCATCTGGTATCAGTGGCTCTGGCTGCCGGTGACGCCGTTCTACTGGCTGATCGCCCCGGTGCTGCGCCGCGCCCGGGCGGTGACGACGGCGAATTTCTTCGAGGCCCGCTACGACCTGGGCGTGGCGATGCTGTACGCGGTGGTGGGCATGCTGAACCTGTCGATCAACATCGGCATGATGCTGCTGGGTTCCGGCCAGGTGATCTCGGCCAGCACCGGAGGCTTGGTCTCGGCCCACTGGGCGATTGCCCTGATGACCGTGATCTTCGTCGTCTACGGCGTGGCCGGCGGCCTGTCGGCGGCCATCGTCACGGACTTCTTCCAGGGGGTCCTGACCATCATCTTCTCCTTCCTGCTGCTGCCGTTCATCCTGAACGCCGTCGGCGGCATGGCGGGCATCCGCGCCGCCCTCGACGATCCGGCCAAGCTCTCGATCGTCGCCCCGCAGGAGATCGGCTGGTTCTACATCGCCGTCATCGCGTTGAACGCCCTGCTGGGCGTGGTGACCCAGCCGCACGCGATGGGCAACGCCGCCGCCGGAAGGACGGAGATGGATGGCCGGGTCGGCTTCATGTTCGGCAATATCGTCAAGCGCATCTGCACCATCCCCTGGGCCCTGATCGGCCTGGCGGCCATCGTCTACTTCGCGCAGGCCGGCCGGACGGTGGAGCCGGACCGGGTGTTCGGCGCCGTCGCCGGCGACTTCCTGCCGCGGGCGCTGCCGGGACTGCTCGGGGTCTTCATCGCGGCTCTGCTGGCCTCGGTCATGAGCTCCTGCGACGCGTTCATGATTTCCTCCTCGGCCCTGTTCACGGAGAACCTCTATCGCCCCTTGCGCCCGAATCGCCAGGAACGGCACTACATCACCGTGGGCCGCATCGCGGCGGTCGCCGTCGTGGCCGGCGGCGTCGCCTTCGCCTACTGGCTGCCCGGAATCGTGGCCGGCCTGGAGATCTTCTGGAAGATCTCCGCCATGACTGCGATCCCCTTCTGGCTGGGCCTGTTCTGGCGGCGCACGACCGTCGCCGGCGCCTGGGCCGCGACCCTGGCCAGCTTCGCGGTCTGGTTCGGCACCACGCGGATCGCCTTGGGCGGCTCGGTCCTGTGGGATTTCGATGCGCGGCTCGGGCCGTATCTGCCCCAGTTCATGTTGTGGCAGGGCCGGCTCTATCTCCCCTGGCAGATGGTCCTCTACCTGGTGATCGGGCTGGTCGTGGGCGTCGTCGTGAGCCTGCTGACGCGGCCGGTGCCCGAGGGCAAGCTGGAGCACTTCTACGCCCTGCTGCGGACGCCCGTCAAGCCGGGCGAGCAGGTGGCGGTGCCCTGCACCTTCCCGGCCGGCACCGTGGTGCCCCCGCGACGCACCTTGTTCCCGAACACGAGCCTGGAAATCCCGATCCCCACCACCATCGGCATAGCCGGCTTCCTGTTCGGCTGGCTGTGCGTGGCCTTCTTCATGTGGGTCGTCTATTGGATTGCGGGAGCCTGATCGTCCGATGGCCGGCGACCGCTTCGACCAGAATAGCTCCGACACGCAGGCGACCCCGGTGGCGCCGGTGAAAAGGTTGTGGAATCGCGGGATGAAGCGTATCGTGGTGACGTCCTGCCAGAGTCCCGATGAGCAGGCGCGCGTCTAGGACGGTATCCACGAGCTCTGCGGTTCGTAGTGTGCCCGTCCGGGCATCGTGGCATGGGCTTCCAGCCCATGAGGTCCAGGGCTGGGACGGCCCTGTCTTCACGGGCGAGACGCCCGTGTTACCCATGGGCGGGACGCCCATGCTACTCACGGGCAGGATGCCCGTGCTACTCATGGGCGAGACGCCCATGGTACGGAGACGCCTGGCGGCGTCACTACGAACGGGTTTGAGGATGGCACGCAAGGTTCGGAGCAAAGGAGAGTGGACGAATGAGACGGACACGATGGTTGTGCATGCTGAGTGTGATTTGTGCTTGTGGAACGTCTGCCGGATGGGGGGCACAGGTCCTTTATGACGTGCGGGACTTCGGCGCTCAGGGGGATGGACAGACGCTGTGCACCCCGGCGATCCAGGCGGCGGTCGACAAGTGTTCGACGGCGGGCGGCGGGATGGTGTATCTGCCGCCGGGGCGGTTTCTGTCGGGCACGATCTACCTGAAGACCGGCGTCACGCTGCACCTGGACAGCGGCTGCACCCTGCTGGGCAGCACGAATCTGAAGGACTACCCGCCGACCGTGCCCGCCTTTCGCTCGTACACCGACAACTACACCGACAAGAGCCTGATCTATGGCGAGAAGCTCGAGCGGATCGCCCTGACCGGCCGGGGTGTGATCGACGGCCAGGGGGCGGCCTTCAAAGGGCCCTACAAGGTCCGGCCGTACACAATCCGCTTCATCGAGTGCCGCGATGTCGCCGTCGAGGGCGTCACGATCCTCAACTCGCCCATGTGGGTGCAGCACTATCTCGCCTGCGACGATGTCCGCATCAGCGGCATCACGGTCAAGAGCCACGTGAATCACAACAACGATGGCATCGACATCGACTCGTGCCATCGGGTCACGATCACCGGCTGCAACGTCGATTCCGGCGATGACGCCATCGTGCTCAAGAGCACCTCGGACCGCCTGTGCAAAGACGTGGTGGTCAGCGGCTGCGTCCTGCGGAGCACCTGCAACGCCCTCAAGATGGGAACGGAATCGAACGGCGGCTTTCAGAACATCGTCCTGACGGGCTGTGCGATCCACGATACCCGCCTGGCCGGCGTGGCCCTGGAGATCGTCGATGGGGGCGCGATGGACCGCATCGTCGTCTCGGACCTCACCATGGTCGGCGTCGGCGCGCCGATCTTCATCCGCCTGGGCCACCGCGCCCGGCCCTTCAAGGAAGGCATGGACAAGCCCGGCGTCGGCAGCATGAAGAACATCACGATCAGTAACATCGAGGCGAGCGGGGCCAACCCGACCGGTTGCGCGATCGCCGGTCTGCCCGAGGCGCGGATCGAGAACGTCACGCTCAGCAATATCCGGCTCTCCTTCGCCGGCGGCGGCACGGTCGAGCAAGCCACCCGCCCGATCCCGGAGGAGCCCGAGAAGTACCCCGAGTACGGCATGTTCGGCCGGCTGCCGGCCTACGGCATCTACGCCCGGCATGTGGACGGCCTGAAGCTCACGAACGTGCAATTACAGTTGGCCGGCCCCGACCAGAGGCACGCGCTCGTTCTGGACGATGTGCAGAACGCCGTCGTGGACGGGCTGGAGGCCGCCTGGTCCCACGGGGCGGTCGCCACGCTGCGCTTGACCGATACGCGCGACGTGTGGATTCGCGGCTGCCGGCCGGCGGCGGGAACGGACGTATTTCTCAAGGTGCAGGGCGCCCAAACCGCGGGTGTGACCCTGATGGGCAACGATTTCCGCGGGCTCAAGACCGTGGCTGAGCTCGATACAGGCGTAGCGCCAACCGCGGTCGCACAGGTGGCCAACCGGACGGAGTAGCACGACCAGGGTGCACACCGGATGGCAGCGCCAAGCGCCGCTTGGCGATCAATAGAAAGGTGAAGCATGATTCTTGGCAAGTATTCGTTCGGGATCGGGGATCGTTTCGGTCATCAGGGCAGGGCCCAACTGGCGGCGGTGATGAAGGCCCGCGCGCAGGGGGTCGACATCACGCCGGTCTGGAACAAGTCCAACCGCGAGCACGGCATCATCGGCACCCGGCCCGCCGATGTCCGGAAGGAAGCGGATGCCGCCGTCGCGGCGTGCGGCTTCCAGAGCCGCTATTACGTGGACGCCGACCACATCGGTCTGACCACCGTGGACGCTTTTCTCGATGCCAGCGACTTCTTCACCCTCGACGTCGCCGACTCTATCGGCCGGCCCGCCCCGGACGATCAGGTCCAGGCGTTTGTCAAGAAGCACAAGGACCTCCTCGGCTCCCACCGGATCGAGGGGATCGACGAACGCCTCGTGATCGACGAGCCTCAGCTCCGCGCCCTCGTGACGAAGTACCTGGTCGCGGTGCGGCAGGCGGGCGAGACGTTCCGCCACATTGAGGCCCGCAAAGGCGTGGGCCGGTTCGTGACGGAGGTCTCGATGGACGAGACGGATACGCCCCAGACGCCGCTGGACCTGCTGGTCATCCTGGCGGCCCTCGCCGACGAAGGCATCCCCGCCCAGACCATCGCGCCGAAATTCAGCGGGCGTTTCAACAAGGGCGTGGATTATGTCGGCAGCGTCGAGCAGTTCGCCCGGGAGTTCGCGCAGGACCTGGCGGTCCTGGGCTTCGCGGTGGCGCACTTTCGCCTGCCGGCGAACCTCAAGCTCAGCGTCCACTCCGGCAGCGACAAGTTCTCGATCTACCGCCCCATCCACCGGGCGCTGCAAGAGTCCGACGCCGGCGTGCACGTCAAGACCGCCGGCACCACCTGGCTGGAGGAGCTGATCGGCCTGGCCCTGGCCGGTGGCGACGGCCTGGCCCTCGCGAAAGACGTCTACGCGAACGCCTTGCGTCGCCTCGACGAGCTCTGCGGCCCCTACGCGACGGTCATCGACATCGACCGAGCGAAGCTCCCCGACCCCGAGGAGGTCCGCCGCTGGGACGGCGCGCAGTTCGCCGCCACCTTACGGCACGACCGCCGCTGCCCCCAGTACAACCCGAGCGTCCGCCAGCTCCTGCACGTCGGCTACAAGGTGGCCGCGGAAATGGGCCCCCGTTTCACCGAGGCCTTGAACAGGCACGAAGCGATCATCGCCGAGACCGTTACCGCCAACCTCTACGACCGCCACTTGGCCCCCCTGTTCCTGGCGACGTGAACAGGACAGGCAAGTCCGTGACCCGTGGCCGGTGACCCGTGATCCGCGGCCCGTGGCACGAGCCACGGGCCACGCGGTACGAGCGTTTGTCGTCTTGAGCAAACGGGCAAGTTCTGGTAGCTTTCGCGCATGGGGCCATGCTCCCGAGCGGCGCAGCCTCTTGGTGCGTTGGGCATCCTCGCCCGACTCTTTTGCGGGCGGGGATGCTCGCCCTACGAAGAGGCGAATCCGCCCCTGTATGGCGGCCGTACCTGATGAAAGGTTTGCGGCCAACATCCGACTATCAGAATAGTCCGCCGGTGGCTGCGGCCCGGCGGTGTGAAGACGTGAATTGTGGCTCAGCGGAACGCTGAACCGGTGGAGAACACCATGAGAGAGTCCATCCTTTTCGCCAATGTCGTGTGTGCCATCGTGTCGGCCAAGTGGGCCCTGGAGCTCGGGTTCAGCCAGACCCGCCAGGTCCTGTTCCTGATCGGCGGGCTCTTGTTCGGGCCCCTGACCTTGCTGGTCCTCTACGTCTACCTCATCGAGAAGGCCAAGCAGAGAGGTCAGCCGGGCGCGCGAATGGTCTGACCTGCCCCCGCCCGGACAGGCCGCAACGGGCAACTGCGAGCTGTTTTTCGCCGAAGGAAAAGTCAGCCCCGCGCAGGCGGGGAGACACAAGAGCCGAAAGAGGGGTGTAGGACAGCCGACCCCGGCGGTCGAATCAACCTCAAGGACCGAGTCCGCGAAGCCCCGGTTGGACTTTTTCGCACGGCTGTCGGTCTATGACTTCAGGCCTTGCCGGAGGCCGCGGCGCGTTTGACCGTGTTGAGGGCGTCCACGACGGCCCGCTGATGTTGTTCCGTGGCCGCGCTGAGCCGGCCCAGGACGGCGCGCACCTCGGGCGAGGCCCCCTCGGCCACCTTGAAGAATTCCTTCTCGAGCAAGGCAGTCTCCAGATCCTTCGCCACCGCGAGGGCCACCAGGAGCGCGACCTCGGCCTGGCGGGCCCGGACGATCTGCCCGCGGAGGTACTTGAGAGAGGACTCGATGGCGGGCGGACGCGGCCAGCGGCAGGCCCCGAGCGAGTCGGCGTCACCTTCCCCCGCGCGCAGGGCCTCCAGCCAGTCATAGTGCCGTTGCTCGTCGGCGGCCAGCTTCAGCCACAGATCCTGGCGCGAGGGCAGAGTGGCTGCGTACGTCTGGTAGAGCTCCTTGAGCGCCAGTTCGTGGTCTGCCAGCAGTTGCACGACAGTGCGGGCGTCTTCGTTCCGCATGGTTGCTCCTTTCCCCGTCCGGTCGCACGGGAATCCCGCCGGACACAGGGCCTGTGCCGGGCCGATTCGGCGTTGAGACGTGGCGGCATGATACCACGCCCCGTCTGCGACCGTCAATGAAGAGCCCGTGCGGAATCAGCTTGAGGCGGTGTGTGAGAAGTGGCACGGGCATCCTGCCCGTGGGGTTTCGACGGGTGGCAGCGTCAAGGCCGGAAGGCCTTGGCGATGGTCTCACGCATGGGAACAGCCGCCATCGCCAAGCTTCGCTTGACGCTGACACCCGGACAGAAAGGAGCTTCTCACACACCCTCTGAGACGGCAAACGCGCCGGGGACCGTCTACTTCGCCACAGGCGGCGTTTTGATCACGCGGATGTCGTCGATATAGAGCTGACCGAATCCGCCGGGCACGGAGTCGCCCTTGTCGCCCACGCGGAGGTAGATCCTCCGGATCCTGGCGACATTCACGCCGATGAAGTCGCCCAGCGGAATCTCCCATTCGGTCCAGGCGGCCGTCGTGACCGCCGCCGGATGGGGACACATCACCTGGGCCGTCTGCCGGGACGAGTCTTCCAGACCGAGGTACAGCTTCGCCGGGCCGTTGGCCGCTTTGCCCCGGACATTGAGGACCAGCATGCCGACGCCGTTGACCGTGAAGTCCCGGACCGGAGCGAATTCACGTTCCGCCTCGCTGTAGAAAGGCGCCTTCACGTTGCTGTAATCCAGGGGCATGGACTGCCTGCCCCCGCGCACGATGGTCCGCTCGGCGAAGGGGGCCTGGATGTATCCCACCGTCGAGCCGGTGTTGTTGGTCCAGCCGTCGACCCACGTCTCGTAGATCCGACTGCCTTCGTCGTCCGTATAGGCCTCGAAATCCTCGATCATCAGGAACGTGGTGAAGCTCCAGACCGGTCCCGGCCGGGCGGGACCGACGGCCACCGTTTCATCGACGCGCCAGTAGTAGGTCATCCCGGGTTGCAGGCCCGGCGTGTGATAGTACATGGGCATCGCGAGCCGCGCACCGACCAGATCCGCCTCCGTCAGTTCCGGGCTCGTCCCGAGGTACACATTGTGCAGCACGGCGGTCGTCCCGGCCTTCCACTGGAGCAGAGGGAGGCTGACGCCGAGGGTCCCGTCGACGGGCTCCGGCTGGTACGCGGTCAGTTGCGGAGGCACCAGGCCTTGGATCTCGGCCTCGGTCAGCGAGGTCTGCAACGCAAGGCCTATATGGATGATCCCGCACTCCCGCGCAGGGACATCAGGAGGAACGCCTTACGGCGTCACCACCAACGCGGGGAGGAGCTTCCCCCGTTAGGGCTTGACTATCGAGGTCGGTTCCGGTACATGAGGGCCAATGCGTGGGGTGAGACCTCACCCTACGGGTGCTCGCGCCCATGCTACGAGGCCGCACAGGGTCATGACACGCAAATATTCGGAAGGACATGGAGATGACAGAGAAACTGGCGATTCAGGGTGGACCGAAAGCGGTGACGAACAAATTGCCCCACTGGCCGAGCTTCGACGAGAAGGCGATCGAGGCGGTCGAGGAGGTGCTGCGGTCGGGCAAGGTCAATTACTGGACCGGGCCGCGCGGCATGGAGTTCGAGAAGCGCTTCGCGGCGTGGCAGGGCAGCAAGTTCGGCATCAGCGCCGCCAACGGCACCGCAGCCCTGCACATCGCGCTGAGCGCCCTGGGGATCGGGCCGGGCGATGAGGTCATCGTGCCCAGCTACACCTTCATCGCGTCGAGCTTCTCCATCGTCCAGGCGGGAGCGGTGCCGCGGTTTGCCGATGTGAATCTCGACGACCACTGCATCAGTGTTGAGTCCGCGGAGAAGCTCGTCAACAAACGGACGAAGGCGATCATGCCGGTGCACCTGTACGGCAACGTCTGCGACATGGACAAGATCATGGCCTTCGCCAAGAAGCACAACCTCTTTGTCATCGAGGACAACGCCGAGGCGTTCGGCGGGCTCTACAAGGGCAAAAAGACCGGCACGATCGGCCATATCGCCGCATGCAGCTTCTGCCAGAACAAGACCTTCACCACCGGCGGCGAAGGCGGCATGGTGACCACCGACGACGAGGAGCTGGTCTGGCAGGCCCGCAGCTTCCGCGATCACGGCTACGACGTCAAGACCCGCCTGAGCCTGCTGGAGCTGGAGCAGAAGCTGCCCTACATCCACAACGTGGTCGGCTGGAACTACCGCATGACGGAGATGCAGTCGGCCATCGGTCTGGCGGAGCTGGACCGGATCGACACCTGGAACCTGCCCGCGCGGAAGCGCAACGCCCGCATCATCATCGACGCGATCGAGGACCTGCCGCAGGTCCGGTACACACCGATCGACACGCCGGACCGGCAGAACGGCTGGTACGTCATGGCCTTCTCGCTCGACATCGAGACCATGAGCTGCGACATCAATCAGTTCGTCGCGGCCTGCGGCGCCGAGGGCGCCCCCTGCTGGCGGGTCTTCTGGCCCCTGTGTCACACGGAGCAGGCCTACCGCCGGCACAAGTCCTTCGGCCGCAGCGGCTTTCCCTTCACGTCGAAGGAGTACGCCGATCCGCAGAGCGTGGACTACAGCAAGGTCGAGGTGCCCAACGCTCTGTGGCATCAGAACCACACGTTCACCTGCTTCGCCTACCCGACCTACAGCGAGCAGGACTGCCGCCAGATCGGCCAGGCGCTGGCCAAAGTGATCAAAGCGTATTCCAAGTAGCATGGGCGTCCCGCCCATGAATTAAGCAGACCGCGGGCGGGACGCCCGTGATACTCATGGGCAGGATGCCCATGCTACTGCGAGGTGTCTTATGTCGAGCAGGATTCGATGGGGTGTGATCGGCTCGGGCGGGATCGCCCGGCGACGGACGATCCCGGAAGGGATCGCGAGCGCGAACAACGCGGCCCTGGCCGCCGTTTACGACGTCGATCCCAAGGCCAACGCCGAGGTGGCCAAGCAGTTCAAGGCCGCGCCGGCAGCCAGCTTGGACGAGCTGTTGGCCGACGATATCGATGCCGTCTATGTCGCGACGCCGGCGCATCTGCACTACGAGCATGTCAAGGCGTGCGCCGAGGCGGCAAAGCATGTCCTGTGTGAGAAGCCTTTGGGGATGACGGTCGCCGAGACCGAGGAGATGATCGCGGTGTGCGACCGCCGCGGCGTCAAGCTCGGCTGCGCGTTCATGATGCGATTCGTAGCCCAGCACCAGGAGGCGGCCCGACTCATCCGGCAGGGCCGGTTGGGCCAACCGGTCTACGCGCGGGCGCAGCTTTCCTGCTGGTACCCGTCTATCGAAGGCGCCTGGCGCCAGGACCCGACCACCGGGGGCGGCGGCTCCCTGATGGACATGGGCGGCCACTGCATCGATCTGCTGGAGATGTTCTTCGGAGACGTGGCCCAGGTGTCCTGCTTCATCGGCAATACCGTCCACGGCTACCGCTCCGAGGACAGCGCGGTCGCGACGCTGTTCTTCGAGAACGGCGCGCTGGCCACCGTGGATACGTTCTTCTGCATCCCCGACGCCGGCAGCAAGAACGTGCTGGAGCTCTACGGCTCCCAGGGCTCCATCCTGGCGCAGGGGACCATCGGCCAGGGCCCGGCGGGCAAGATGGTCGCGTTCCTGGAAGGCGAGGACCACGGGTACGACGCCCAGCAGGCGCGGGCCGCCGATCAGGGCCTGGCCATCGAGCCCGCGCCGGTGAACACGTACCAGGCCGAGATCGAGGAGTTCGGCAGTGCAGTGTTGAACAACCGCGAACCGTCGATCGGCGGGCGATTGGGCCTGCGCAGCCAGAAGATCCTGGCCGCCTGTTACGAGTCCGCGCGTCTGGGCAGAACCGTCGAGGTGGTCTGATGACGTTCGGAGTTCCGCTCTCTGGAAACGTGAAAGAGAAGAAGGAAGGCAGGACTCTTCGACCCGCGTAAACGCGGAACTCCAAACCGATGGACCGAGTCGTGCCACCGATTGTCACTGGATCGTGACGCTGGCCATGGATTTCACCGACGCCATTCCGGAGAACACGCGACGAGCCATCCGCTTTGAGCGGCCCGCGTACATTCCGGTCACCTTCTGGATCAATCCGGCCTGCTGGCATCACTATCCGCCGGAGGCTTTGCAGGAGCTGATAGCGGAACACCGGCTGCTGTTTCCCGGCCCGCCGCCGGTGCCCCAGTTCGCTCCCTGGGAGCGCGCCGGCCGGCCCTACGTGGACTCCTGGGGCTGCACCTGGGAGACCACCGACGACGGCATCACCGGCGCGGTCACCGGGCATCCGCTCGCCGACTGGGAGGCCCTGGAACACTACGCGCCGCCCGACCCGAACCGAACCAACGGCCTGGCGCCGATCGATTGGCGCGACATCGCCGACAAGATCGCGCGGATATGTCATTGCGAGGAGCGCAGCGACGAAGCAATCTCAACCCCTCGTCCGGGAGGTTGCATCGCTGGACCGTCAATGACCCGCAACGGTCACTCGCACATCACGGGCAGCCTGCCCGTGGCCAGCCTGGAGCACGGCCACACGTTCCTGCGGCTGAGCTACCTGCGCGGTTACGAGCGGCTTGTGTACGACATGGCTGACGCCGACCGGCGGCTGGGCCGGCTGATCGAGATGGTCGAGGCCTTCAGCCTGCGGATCGTGCAGCGGTACGTCGATCTGGGCGTGGCCCTGATGCGCTACCCGGAGGACCTGGGGATGCAGCGCGGACCGATGCTCGCGCCCGGGCACTTTCGCAAGTACATCAAGCCGGTCTACGAGCGCCTGATGGCCCCGGCCCGGGCCGCGGGCTGCCTCGTGCACATGCACTCCGACGGCGACATCCGCGACCTGGTGGACGATCTCGTCGTCAGCGGGGTGGACGCCCTGAATCTCCAGGACCTTGTCAACGGCCTCGACTGGATCGCGGCCCGCCTCAAGGGGCGCGTCTGCATCGACCTCGACATCGACCGCCAGTCGGTCACCCGCTTCGGCAGCCCCGCCCAGATCGACGCTTTGATCCGGGAGGAGGTCACGAAGCTGGGCAGTCCCGCGGGCGGCCTGATGATGATCTACGGCCTGTATCCCGGCGTCCCCCTGGAAAACGTCCAGGCCCTGATGGACGCCCTGGAAAGATATGCTACATTCTATGCGTGAGGCACGGCACCGCCCGCCGTGGCGAGGGCATCCTGCCCTTGCGTCACGAGGCCATCCTGGCCTTGCCGGGCCTGGTTCCGATGCGTGCGTCGATTGGAAGGGCAAGGGCAAGATGCCCTCGCCACAGAAGGACAAGGGCGGGACGCCCTCGCCACGAAGACTAAAGGAGACATACAATGGATAAGTTAGGTGCGGCGATTATCGGTTGTGGCTGGGTGGCGGAAGAGTACGTCAAGGCCTTCCAGAAAGATGAGCGGTCCGAGATCCGGGCCCTGGTCAGTCGCAACTGCGCCAACGCGGAGCGCTATCGGGACCGGTACAACCTCAAGTGCGCGATCGAGACGGACGCGGACCAGGCGCTCAAGCGCGAGGATGTGGACATCGTGGTCGTCTGCACGCCGCACAATGTGCATACACAGTACGTGGTCGCCGCCGCCGAGGCGGGCAAGCACATCATCATCGAGAAGCCCCCGGCCCTGACGCCGCAGGATGTCCGCAAGCAGCGCCAGGCGGTCCGCAAGAACAAGGTCAAGACCGTCGTCAGCTTCGTCCTGCACTGGAACCCGCTGCTGATGACCATCGACAAGCTGATCGAGCAGCAGGTGTTCGGGGACATCTTCATGATCGAGGTCGATTACCTGCACCGGATCTGGATGACGACGAACCTGAAATGGTACGGCAGCCGCGAGGTCAGCGGCACGGCCCTGCCCACCGCCGGCATCCACGCGATCGACGCCCTGCGCTGGTTCGCCCGCAGTCCGGTCGAGGAAGTCTTCGCCTACCACGCCCGGACGGACAACCCCGTCGAATACCCCGGGACGATCTCACTGAACGTGAAGTTCCAGGACGGCAAGATCGGCCGCAGCATGACGACCTTCGACGCCAAGATGCCCTACCGGTTCCCCATCGGCATCTACGGCACGGAGGGCTCGCTGCGCAACAACGAGCTGTTCGCCCCGAAGCTGCTGCCCGGCCAGAACGACTTCGCCAGGATCCCCTGCATCCTGCCCGACAGCGGCGACGTCAGCCACCATCCGTTCCAGGGCGAGGTGTCCCACTTCCTTGATTGCATCATCAATGACCGCCGGCCCTTCCCCGACCTGGAAGACGCCGCCCTGACGCAGGCCGTCTGCTTCGCCGCCGACCTCTCCGCCGAGACCGGCAAACCCGTCCGCGTCAGCGAGTTCGAGAAGCAGATGTGATCCCGACAGGCAGTAGCCAACTCGTACCATGCCCGTAAAGCCGTAGCATGGGCGTCCCGCCCATGAGTATCACGGGCGGGACGCCCGTGAATGGCAGGCCCGGAATGGTCCTGCCATTCACGGGCAAGATGCCTCATTGTTCCACGCATCTCGGCGGGTGGCATCGCCAAGGCCTCCGGCCTTGACGATGGCTTTCGCGCGTGCGGTCGAGGCATCGTCGAGCGCCTCAACCATCGTCAAAGGCGGAGCCTTTGGCGATGCCACCCCTCGCGACAAGGCGGAGATGGGTGGAACAACGAGGCGCGGGCCCTCCATGAGTCGCAGGGCCATCTTGGCCCCGTGTGCACGGGCGGGACGCCCGTGGATACTCATGGGCGGGACGCCCATGCTACTGGCGCCTGACGGCGTCACTGCGAACTTCACTTCTGCGTGACGAGGACTGTGCGGGCTTCGGCGTGGGCCAGTTGCTTTTCGATGTCCACGAGGTCGGCGTAGCCGGCGGATTCCAGGATGAAGGGGTCCAGATCGACCTCGTGCACGAAGGTCAGGACGGTGGCGCCCTCACGGGGCGCGGCTGTCTGGATCTTGTCTTGTCCTTCCAAGGGCGGGACGCCCTCGCCACGCGGCTGCGCCACGTGGACCTGCGCGGTGCCGCCGTTGGCGGGCAGGCGCCACTGCTTCTGGCCGGGGGCGAGGACCACGGTGGAGAATCCGGGCGGCAGCTCGACGGTCGTCGTGATTCGCAGGCTCTGATCGGCGCCCTGGAAGAACGGGTTCTCGTGCGTGTCGGAGCGCAGGCCGAAGAGGCGGCCGAGCGTTCGGGGCAGCTCGAAGTACAGGTAATCGCCGTCGCGCACGGCGTACCGTTGGACCTGGACGCGGAAGAACTCGACGCCCGGATAGGACGTGAAGTCGGTGGCCAGGTTGGCGTCGGCGACGGCGGCCTGCGAAATTTCCGCCACCATCTCCTGGTAGAACCGATGGCGTTCCTCCGGCGGCATCTCGTAGAACAGCTTGTGCCGGGCGCCGAACCACTCGCCGTAGTTCTTCCGCGTCACGGCGATGCGGGCATGGCCCTCCGGCGTCAGCGCGACGCGGTATTCATACTCCCGCAGGGTCTTCTTTTCGGGCGCGAGGGAAACCGTTTCCACCTTGTTCTCGGCCGGCGCCAGGACCAGGCGGCCGTCCGCCGGCGTGGTGCCCAGTTCCGCGTACTGGTTCGTGTCGTTCAGGTAGATCTCCATCGCGCCGTCGCGCAGGCGGACCAGCACGCTGTCGAACGTATTGACGGTCGGATAGCGGGTCTCGAAACGCTGGAGCGGTTCCACGGTGGAGCCGTAGTCGACCAGGACGAACTCGGGGCGCAAGCCCGCCGCTTGGAGCATGGCATGGAGCAAGACGGCGCGGTCGGTCATATTGCCGTAGCCGTCGGCCAGGGTCCGATCGGCCTTGGTGACGGCGCTCAGGGGCAAGGCCGCCAGGCCCGGCCCGGCGGGCCGGATATTCTTGGCGACGAAGTCACGGATGGCGACGATCTTCTCCCTGGAAGTCTTTGCCGATTGGACGATCTCCCGGGCCCGCCGCTCGGCCGCGGTCTGGCCGCCGGCGGCCTCGGTCAGGGCCGCCAGCACCTGCTGCGAGTACGTCCGCCAGTCGCCGGCCGTGACGCGCAGGACGGGGTTGAAGCTCTGCAGAGGGGGCAGCGAGTCTTCCCGTTTGAGAGGGGTTTGCCCCTGCGCCTGCCATTGCCATACGGTCTTGCCGTCCTGTTGCTGCGTCGTCTCCGCAATCACCGTCGGCGAGACCTCGTCGGGCACCGCCACGCCGTTGTCATCCTTCAGGATTTGCAGGGCCAGCGTGCCGGGGGCGGCCAGCTTCACGGTCTGCTGCTCGACGGGATCGAAGCCGCGAAAGATGTGCGTCACGCCGAAGAACGGCCGCTCGCGCCGCAGCCGCTCGTACTCGTATTCGATCACGCTGCCGACCTCGACCGCCGGCAGGCTGGCCACCAGCGTCTTGGCGGCGGGATAGCGCGGGGCCGAAGCCACCCACGCGGCGTCCATCAGGTTGATCTCCTGCGAGCTGACCGCCTTGGCTTGGCCGTTGTTGGTGACGGTAGCCTTGACCAGCTTCACTTCCTCCCAGACGGGATTGTAGTCCAGCTTCAGCTCGGCGTTGTCCTTCACGCCCTTATACGTGAGGACCTTCTTCGTGACGCGGTGCCTCTCGATCCAGTTGTGGGCATCGTTGAGGTTGTACTCGACCTGATAATCCAGCACGGCCACGTCCGCCGGGGTATCCGTCGCCATCTGGCGGGCCAGGACCGGCATCTTGCGCTCGTTGTACTCGATCTCCTTGAGACTCTCCTTCAATTGCAGGTACTGCTGCGGGTCCAGCTCCACCACCTTGATCAGAAACTCGCTTTGCCCCTGGATCGTGGTACCCCCGCCCGTGGCGAGGGCGTCCCGCCCTTGTTCTTTCGTGGCGAGGGCATCTTGCCCTTGTTCTTTTGTGTCGCGGGCATCCTGCCCGCGATTCGAGGGCGAGACGCCCTCGACACGAGAAGCAAGGCCAGGATGGCCTCGCGACGCAAGGGCGGGACGCCCTCGCCACGACGCTTGGTCCACATCGAGTTGCTGCTTCCAGGACAGCGTCGGGTCCTCGATCGGCGTGAACTGGGGCAGCGAGACGAACGAGTCGACGGCGGGATCGACGTGCAGGCTCAGCGTCTCGCGGACGCCGCAGGCGTAGTCGGTCTTGAGCGGGAAGCGGCGCTTCTGGAGGCCGGTCCGGCCGATGATGAAGTTCACCAGGCCCACCTTGGTTCCCACGCGCGGCACGGGCATCATCACCGTCGCGCCCTTGCCCACGAGGATGTCCTTGGCGGTGAACTTCATGTGCACGGACAGGTGGGCGGACGTGTCCTGCATGTTGGCGGGCTGCAAGTCGAAGTCCGTCAGCGCAGCGGTCGTGATGGAGGCCTTGAGAACGCCCTCGAAATAGCGCCGCCGCTCCTCGGGCTTGATTCGGGCGAAATAGCCGCGGTAGACATTGTCGTTGATCCCCTGGAACCGGATCTTGGACTCCCCGGTCAGGTTGCCTTGCGCGTCGATCGTACCGGTCGTCTCGACCAGCACCATGTTCTCCTCGCACGGGACGATGGGCGAGGTTTGCAGGGTCTCGCCTTCGGGGTGGGCGACGAGATAGCTGCAATCGCACAGGTAGCTGGGCAGCAGGTCCTTCGTGCTCTCGTCGGTGCTGTCCATCAGCAGGTACGAGCCGTCCTCGTTGCGAACGGCGGTGATGGCGTGATTGAACTGGACGTTGGGGATCTCCGCGTCCTTCTTGGGGCCGGCCTGGATGAGGACCGGGTACGCCTCGAAGCCGGCCAAGCGGAGCATTGCCGCCAGCAGCGCCGCCTTGTCGCGGCAGACGCCGTGGCGGTTCTCGAAGGTCATCTTGACGTCGTGCGGCTCCCAGCCCGGCGAAGAGTCCTCGGTGGTGATCCCCATGTAGCGGATCTGTTGCGAAACCCACTGGAAGATCGCCTCGATCTTCTTTTGGCGGTCGGTCAGGCCTTCCGTCAGCTTGTCCACCTGGGCTTTCATCTCCGGCGTCGTCGCCTCCAGGCGCGGTTGGCACAGCCGCCAATACCAACTTGAGACCGCCTTCCAGTCGGGCAGCGTGCTGACCAGCAGACGCTGCACCACCGTATAGGCCGGCGGCATCCCCGGCTCGGCGTAGAAACGCGGCACCTCCCGGACCTCCCAGCGATGGACGGTCCGCCCCTGGCGCTCGTGCTTCTCATATTTCACCGTGCCGGCCACGGCATCTTTGAGCACCGT
>VGYL01000012.1 GCA_016872975.1 Planctomycetota bacterium | reverse complement strand
CATGGCCAGCACCACCATGCACCTGAGCCCCGGGTTGCCCATCATGAAGTCGAAGAACCTGGTCAACTGGGAGCTGGTCGGTTATGCCTACGACACCCTGACGGACAACGAGTCCCTGCGACTGGAAAACGGCCGCAATGCCTATGGCCGGGGGTCCTGGGCCCCCTGCCTGCGGTACCACAACGGGACCTTCTACGCGTCAACGTTCTCCAGTACGAGCGGCCGAACGCATATCTATACCACAACAGACATCGAGAAAGGGCCGTGGAAAGAGACGGCGTTTGCGCCCTCGCTGCATGACCATTCCTTGTTCTTCGATGACGACGGGCGCGTCTACATGCTCTATGGCGTCGGTGACCTTCGACTCGTGGAACTCAAGCCCGATCTGACGGGAATCCAGCCCGACGGCTTCAACGAGGTGGTCATCCGCAACGCCATCGCCGTGGCCGGCTCCAACACCGGTCTTCGTGGCGAGGGATCGCAGGTGCTCAAAGTCAACGGCAAGTACTACGTGATGAACATCGTCTGGCCACGCGGTGGCATGCGCACGCAGATCCTCCACCGGGCGGACAAGATCACCGGCCCCTACGAGGGCAAAGTGATTTTGCAGGACCAGGGGGTCGCCCAGGGCTGCCTGATCGATACGCCCCAAGGCGATTGGCATGCCCTGCTGTTCCAGGACAACGGCTCGGTCGGCCGCAGTCCCTGGCTGGTACCGGTCAAATGGGAGGACGGCTGGCCGATGCTGGGCGCCGAGGGGAAGGCGCCCACAACGCTCAGTATTGACGTGAACGGCCAGGGACTGGGGAACCTCGTGGCCTCCGACGAATTCAACCGCCGGCCCGGCGAGCCGCTGCCCCTGGCCTGGCAGTGGAACCACAACCCCGACCACCGCTACTGGTCAATCGGCGAGCGGAGCGGCTACCTGCGGCTTACCACCGGGCGCATGGACAGCGATGTCCTCCAGACCCGCAACATGCTCACCCAGCGGACCTTCGGCCCGGTCAGTTCCGCGACCACGAAACTGGAAGTCGACAGCATGAAAGACGGCGACTGCGCCGGCCTGATCGCCCTGCAAAGACGATACGGCTTCGTCGGTGTCAAAAGCAAAGGCGACAGCAAGTCGGTCGTCATGGTGAGCGCCCAATCCAATGAGCCTGAAGAGATCGCGAGCGTTCCGCTTTCGCAGCACGCTGTACACCTCAGAATCGACTGTGACTTCCGGGACCGTACCGACAAGGCGGACTTCCACTACAGCCTGGACGGAAAGACCTGGACGAAGATCGGCACAACCCTGCAGATGGCCTACACGCTGCCGCACTTCATGGGCTACCGCTTTGGGTTATTCAACTTCGCGACCAAGGACGCAGGCGGATTCGTGGACTTCGACTACTATCATGTGAGTGATGAGCTTGTGTCTGCCGCGGCGGCAACGGTCCGTGCGGACCCGCCCAAGCTGCCTTTTGCCACGCCGCTCAAGTGGAAGTCTACGGATGTGCTGATCAAGCCGGTTTCCGACGAGACGCACACCATCGTGTCCGTCAAAGACCCGACCATCGTCCGCTACAACGACCTGTGGCACGTCTATGCGACCGTCTACTCAACGTCCGCCAGGACCTGGAACATGGTGTACCTGAACTTCAAGGACTGGTCGGAGGCCCCCAACGCCAAGCTGCACTTCCTCGATCAGAATCCCAATCTGAGGGGGTACAAATGTGCACCGCACTTGTTCTACTTCACTCCGCGCGAGAAGTGGTATCTGGTTTACCAGACCCAGCCGCCGGCGTATTCCACCACGGATGACATTTCCAGGCCCGAAACCTGGACGGCGCCGCAGAGGTTCTTTGACAGACAACCTGCGGGCCTGCCGCGGCTTCCGATCGACTACCACGTGATCTGCGACGACACCCACGCCTACCTGTTTTTCACCGGCGACGACGGCAACTTCTATCGCAGCCGGACCAGGATCGGAGACTTCCCCCAGGGCATGAGCGACCCCCAGATTGCTATCCAGGACCATCGAAACAACCTGTTCGAGGCCAGCATCACCTACAAGATCAAGGGGACCAACACTTATCTGACTGTGATCGAGGCGTTGAGCCCGGCACGGTACTACCGCGCCTGGGTCTCCAACGATCTCCAGGGCAAATGGACGCCCGTGCCGGACGCCGATTCGTGGCAGACGCCTTTCGCCGGGATCAACAACGTCACCTTCGCCGATGGCGTGACGCCTTGGACAAGGGACATCAGCCACGGGGAGCTGATTCGCGACGGGTACGACGAAAGGATGATCCTCGACCCCAACAACCTGCAACTGCTTTACCAGGGCCGCGACCCCGCCAGTGGCGGACGCTACGAGCTGTTGCCCTATCAACTCGGTCTCCTGATATTGGATCGTTCCCGCGATTAGGCTTTCCCATGATTCCTATGAGAACCTATATCGCGAAAATGAACATGGCGATCTTCCTGACCGTTGCGATGGTGCCTTCCGCTTCCGCTGCTGCTTCCAAGATTGCGGTGAGGCCGGAGCAGCCAGTGAAGCTCTTCCCGCTGGAAAACGTGCGGTTGCTGGAGAGTCCCTTTTCCGAGGCGGTCAAGGCCAATCGTCAATATCTCTTGACACACGATCCCGACCGGTTTCTCGCGCCGTTCCGGCGTGAAGCGGGCCTGAAGCCCAAGGCACAGCCCTACGGCAATTGGGAGAACGGCGGACTCGACGGGCACGCCGCCGGACACTATCTTTCCGCGCTTTCGCTGATGATGGCATCGGGAGCCAATCCAGACGGGAAGTTCCGTCGGCGCCTTGACTATATGATCGACGAACTCGCAGATATCCAGAAAGTCAACGGCAATGGTTACCTCGGGGGTATCCCAAAGAGCGAGGAATATTCGAAAGGCGTCGCCGACGGCCGCGTCGAACTCATGCAGCGCCGATGGGCCCCTTGGTATGACCTCCACAAGGTGTTTGCCGGACTTCGGGATGCTTACCCCCTTGCCGGCACCCGCGACCTTGACTGCACAGAGGAGGCGTGCTATACTACGGCTGTAAGGTAGACCGAAATCCGGGATTCTCTGACCATGGGTGAGCCTATGCTCGCGCGGACAAAGGCGACTCAGATGGGACGAATTGTGACACAGGTGAGACTCACGAACTTCACTGATCCCGCCAAGACCCTGGCGGTCAGTGCCCTGGTCGACACCGGCTCTGCCTACATCACGTTGCCCACCGCGTGGCGGGAGAGCCTCGGCGAACTGGAGGAGCTGGGCGAGGTCGAAGTGGAGAGGGCCGACCCGACCGTCAAGAAAGCCTGCGTCTGCGGGCCGGTACGCGTGCGGATTGGAGGATTCCGGCCCATTCTCACGGAGGCGCTCTTCCGGGACATGGAGCCCGATGACGACGGTGAGTACGAGCCGCTCGTCGGCTACATCGCCCTGGAACAGGCCGGCGCCGCCGTGGACATGCTCGGCCACCACCTCGTGCACGTCAAGCGGGTGGATCTGAAATGAGGCTAATTGCGACAACACACGCTTGGTTTCGCCTGGTAGCATCTCGGGGGCAAGGGCCCGGATGGTGAACATGCCCACGTCACAGGTTGCAGCGTCTTTCTTAGGGAGCAATTGTACATATGCACCGAGGCAACGGCGCAATAGTCCTGCTGACGGGCAGACGAATCAGAGAGCTTGACACATGACGGACCCTGAGGCCGAGTTTATCCGAGAGTTGGAGGCGTTTGGCGCAGAAGCGCAAGCCGCAACCAGATTCTCTTACGCTTGGCGTACGGTGCGAGCTGTCATCTCCGATGATGAGAACGTTCTCGATATTCTCAATGAGACCTCCTCGTTCTGGCGCACGGTACTCCGGGCTCTGCTAACCGCCTCGCTGGTTACCTTGGGGCGAATCTTTGATCAAGACAAGAAGTCCAAGCACAACATCGACCGCCTTCTGCGAACCGCTCAGGCTGATCTCGGTGTCTTCTCGAAGGAGGCCCTCACAAGGCGCAAATGCCAGCGGAGTCCCGATGCTGACGAGTGGTTAGTCGATTATCTTCAGCGTGCCTATGTGCCAACCGCCAAGGATTTCCGAAGGCTCCGGCGGTACGTTGCTCACCGACGACAGATCTACGAAAACAAATATCGCCCGCTGAGAAACGGTGTCTTTGCGCACAAGGGGGTCTCAGAACAAGCCGAGATTGACGCACTCTTCGCAAGAACAAAGAAGCGGGAGTTACAGCAACTCATTGTGTTCCTAAATCGCCTACACGATGCATTGGAGGACTTGTTGTACAACGGTCGAAAACCCAGCCTCCGCCCAGCGAGGTATGCAGTCCACCGAATGAGAGAGCACCCATCGTCTCTACACAACCACCACACCGTTCAGGAAGAGATCGTTCATGAGACCGAACGTTTCTTAAGGTCCCTCGTTCGAGAAGCGCACTGAGGCCCGTGAACGGACATGCCGCGCAAAGATGCGTGAACGATCATGAGGCAGTAATCTCCGGAGCCCCCATCAGGGGACACGTGATCACATTCACGTCATAAGCACGCGATGTTGAGGCTCTTGGCGGCGGCGACTTCGTCGGGGCGGGAGACGGGCGCTTTCGTAGGGGCGACTTTCAGTTTTTCCGGGTCGGTTTCTGCCAGTTGGGCGATCTCGATCATGGCGTCGAGGAAGGCGTCGAGCGTCTCTTTGCTCTCGGTCTCCGTCGGCTCGATCATGATCGCTTCTTTCACCGTGATGGGGAAGTAGACCGTCGGCGGATGGAAACCCCGGTCGATCAGGGCCTTGGCGATGTCCAGGGCGTGGACGCCGTTGGCGGCCATTTTCTCGGTCGTGGTGAAGACGCATTCGTGCATGCAGACGCGGTCGGCCGCCGGTTGGTAGTACGGGCGCAGGCGCGCGCGGATATAGTTGGCGTTGAGGACCGCGGTCTCGGCCACGTGCCGCAGGCCCTCTTTGCCCAGCATCAGGATATAGGCGTAGGCCCGCACGACGATGCCGAAATTGCCGTAGAACGGAGCGATGTAGCCGATGGACTTCGGGTGGTCGTATTCCAGGGCGAAGGTGCCGTCGTTGCGCTTGACCACGATCGAGATCGGCAGGTACGGCAGGAGTTCTTCCTGCACGCCCACCGGCCCGGCCCCGGGCCCGCCCCCGCCGTGCGGGGTCGAGAAGGTCTTGTGCAGGTTCAGGTGCACGATGTCGAAGCCGAAATCGCCCGGCCGGGCCTTGCCCACGATCGCGTTGAGGTTCGCGCCGTCGTAGTACGCCAGCCCGTCCACGCTGTGGATCAGGTCGCAGATCTCCTTGATGTTCGGATCGAACAGGCCCAGCGTGCTGGGGCACGTGAGCATGATGCCCGCCACCTCGTCGTTCAGCGCGCGCTTCAGGGCGTCCAGGTCCATATCGCCGCACTCGGTGCTGGGGATCGAGACGACGCGGTAGCCGGCAATGGCGGCGCTGGCGGGGTTCGTGCCGTGGGCGCTGTCGGGCGCGAGGACGATGCTCTTTTTGTTGCCTTTGTCGCGGTGGTAGGCGGCCATGATCATCATGCCGGTCAGCTCGCCGTGTGCGCCGGCCAGCGGCTGCATGGTGAAGCCCGCCATGCCGGTGATCTCCCGCAGCAGCAGGTCCATGTCGTACAGGATCGCCAGGGCGCCCTGCGTGAGCATGCCGCCGCGGCGCAGTTGCGGCAGCAGCGGGTGCAGATGCGCGAAGCCCGGATAGCCCGCGATCCGCTCGTTGACCTTCGGGTTGTACTTCATCGTGCACGAGCCGAGCGGGTAGAAATTCGTATCGACGCCGAAGTTGCGGCGGGACAGCTCCGTGAAGTGCCGGATCACGTCCAGCTCGCTCAGCTCCGGCATCTCGGCGCTGCGCTCGCGCAGCCGGTCCTCGCGGATGTTGATGCTCGTCGGCACGTCCGTCGGTCCGGGCAGCACCCCCGTCCGCCCGCGAACACTCTTCTCAAATATGAGCTTCATGATCTCTCCAAGCACCGTCCGCAATCCGTGGGTGGGCTGTGCCCACCGATTCCCATGCGTACGAGCGACAAATGGTGGGCACAGCCCACCCTACAACACTGTAGCGATTGCCAATTCACGACTTGCCCTGAAAGCACCGAAGCCATCCGCGACACCAGCCACCAGTAGCAAATCGTAAATCGTAAATCATAAATCATAAATCAGAGCACGCTTTCCAGCGCCTCGGCCAGCATGCCGATCTGCTGTTTCGTTCGCTTCTCGGTGACGCAGATCAGAATCGAGTCTTCCATTCCCTGGTAGTAGCGGCTCAACGGAAAGCCGGCGGCGAAGCCGCGCTCGATCAGCCGTGCGATCACGTCCGCCGCCTCGCACGGCAGGTCCAGCACGAACTCGTTGAAGAACCACTTCGCCCGGAAATGCGGCTGGACGCCCGGGATCGCGGTCAGCCGCTGGTAGGCGTAGCTGGCCTTGTCGGCGCAGCGCTGGGCGGTCTGCCGCAGTCCTTCCTTGCCCACCAGCGACAGATAGACCAAGGCCGTCAAGGCACACAAGGCCTCGTTCGAGCAGATGTTCGAGGTCGCCTTTTCCCGGCGGATGTGCTGCTCGCGGGCCTGAAGGGTCAGGACAAAAGCTCGGCGGCCTTCACGGTCCTTCGTCTCGCCCACGATCCGGCCCGGCATCTTGCGGACGTACTGCTTGCGGGAGGCCATGATCCCCAGGTACGGCCCGCCGAACGACATCGGCAGGCCCAGGCTCTGGCCTTCGCCGGTGACAATGTCGGCCCCCATCGAGCCGGGCGTCTTGAGGATGCCCAGCGACAGCGGGTAACAGGAGACAAGCAGCAGAGCCCCCTTCTCGTGCGCCGCTTCCGCCAGATCGGCGAAGTCGTCGATGCAGCCGAAGAAGTTCGGGTTCTGCACGATGACCGCCGCGGTCTTATCGTCGAGCAGTTCGAGGATCTCGCAGCGATTCGCCAGCCCGTCTTCGCTGTGCGTCTCGGCGAGCTCGATCTGCAGGTTGCGCGTATACGAGTGCAGCATGACGCGATAGATCGGATTGACGCTGTCGTCCACGATGACCTTGTTGCGGTCGGTGATCCGCAGGGCCATCATCATGGCCTCGTACAGGGCGGTCCCGCCGTCGTAGAGCGAGGCGTTCGAGACTTCCATGTCGGTGAGCCGGCAGACCGCCGACTGGAATTCGTAGATCGCCTGGAGCGTCCCCTGCGAGATCTCCGGCTGGTACGGCGTGTAGGCCGTGTAGAACTCGCTGCGGGAGATAATCGAGTAGACCGCCGACGGGATGAAGTGATCGTAGAACCCGCCGCCCAGGAAAAGCGTCAGATCGATCGAGTTCTTGCCTGCCAGTTCGGCCAAATGCTCGCGCACCTCCTGCTCGCTGAGTCCGTCCGGCAGGCGGAACGACTGGGCCATCAACTCCGGCGGCACATCGCGGAACAGGTCCGCCATCGTCAGGCCGATCGAGTCCAGCATCTGCTGTCGCTGCTCGGCGGTGTGGGGGATGAATTCCATGGCTATACTCTCGCAGAAATTCGAAGCACCAAATCCGAAATCCGAAACAAATTCAAAATCCCAATGACCGAAACGGCTGCATCAGAGCGTCTGCAGGTACTCCTCGTACTTCTTCGCGTCCATCAGGTCGCCCAGAGCCTTGCGGTCCGTGATCGCGAGCTTGCAGAGCCAGCCCTGGCCGTAACAGTCCTCGTTGAGCAACTCCGGCTTCGTTCCGAGCTCGGAATTGGTCTCGGCCACTTTTCCCGCGACCGGACTGTATACGTCGGCGGCAGCCTTGGAGCTCTCCACCACGGCCAACTCCTTGTGCACGCCGAGCTCTTTTCCCACTTTGGGCAGCTCGACGAACACGATCTCGCCCAACTGCTCCTGGGCATAGTCCGAGATCCCGATGGTGGCCGTATCGCCCTCGACCTTCGCCCACTCGTGGTCCTTCGTATAGAGTAACCCTTGTTGTACCGCCATACTCGTCTCCTTCGTGGCACGGGCATGTTGCCCGCGATCTGAAGTCCATGGGCGGGACGCCCATGCTACTCATGGGCAGGATGCCCATGCTACGGTCATGGGCGGGACGCCCATGCTACGCGAACTTCGCAGAGCGGCTGACCACCTCGCCGGCCAGGTCCGCCGTCAATTTCTGCCCCTTCTCGGCCGTTTGGGCCCGGCCCTGCTCTACCTGGCTCTGGCTGCGGGCCAGATAGTAGGCGCCCACCGCCGTGCCTTCCTGAGCCGCCGGGCGGGCCACGTAGGCGAGAGCGTACTGCTTGTCGTCCACCTTCGCGGCACTGAGCACCCAGCCGACACACGTGCCATGCGTGTCCAGGATAGCATCATCGGGCCGAACCGGCCGAATACCTCGGGTCGCGGGCAGCTCGATCCGCGCGACTTCCATGTCGTACGTCCCGGCCACGCGCTGCATGGCCGCCTGGCCGATGAAGAATTCCTTCTCCAGCTTGACCGCCCAACCATAGCCCGCCTCGAAGGGCGAGATGTGAAACTTGCCGTCAAGCTCGTGGCCGTAGAGCGGCAGGCCCGCCTCGATCCGCAGGCTGTCGCGGGCCCCCAGGCCGCACGGCAGCACGCCCAGCGGCGCGCCCGCTTCCAGGATCAGGTTCCACAACCGCGGGGCTTCCTTCGGATCGACGAACAACTCGAAGCCTACGGTCGAGCCGGTATAGCCCGTCCGGCAGATCAGGCAGTCGATCCCCGCCAGTCGCTCCTCGACAAAGGCAAAGCCTTTGAGGCCGGCAATCCGCTCCACAACCGCCGCGTCCTCTGTCAGTTTCGCAAGCGTGTCGATCGACGCCGGCCCCTGCAGGGCCAGGTCCACCCGCCGGTCCTGCGCCCGGTTGGGATCGCGCATGTCCCAGACGGCCACCTCGGCCTCGACGCCCCCCTGCCCTCGTGTCGCGGTCGTCCCGCCCGCACCTCGAAGGCGAGACGCTTTCGACTCGGGCAGCTTCGTGGCCCAGGCAGCCCCTTCTGTGTCTGCCGCGACCCGGCCTTCCAGCAACTCGTGAAGATAGAACCGGATCTTCGCCTCGTTGGCCGCGTTGACCACGACCATGAAATGGGTCTCGCCGCGGCGGTAAACGATGATGTCGTCGAGCACGTTGCCGGCGGCATCGAGGATATAGCCGTACCGGGCCCGCCCGGGCTTCAGGCTGGGGACCTCGTTGGTGCTGACGATATTGAGGAACTCGGCCGCCTCTGCCCCTGAGACCTCCAGCACCCCCATGTGGGTACAGTCGAACAGCCCCGCCCGCTCACGGACCGCCGGATGCTCCTCGGCAATCGACGAATACCACAGCGGCATCAGGTAGCCCGCAAAAGCGGCGATGTGGGATTTGCCCGTCCGCTTCACGTGCTCCTCGTAGAGCACGCTCGGCCCCGGCTCCGCGGCCCGGGGCTCGAACACAAACTCCCCCGTCGATGTCCTTCCCTGCACGACGCACACTCCTTTCTATGCGAAGCGTCGAAATTCCCAGCATAGGCAAAATCCCCCCGCCGTCAAGCCCCTTTTCCACCGACCCGCCGCGCACATGCACCCATGCACCCATGTAGACTTTTTCTACTTGACTATTTTGCCGATATAGGGCTGTATGATGTCTTCCGCCGCTCCGGACGGGGTGGGCCTCCGCCGGACCTCGCCGGGCACGACGGAGAGGTACAGAGTATCGGTGTCATTCGGGTGGTCGCCTGTATGATGACTATGACAAGGGAGAAGGACAGTATCCCATTTTCATCGCTTTTCAGTCCCGCCGAAGTGATTTGCCAGATGGAGGAAACGGATCGCGACAGGGCTCTCCTGGAGATGCTCCGTCTGCTGGCACTGCGGCATGAGATCGGGGACGTGGAGGAGGCTCACGCCGCGGTTCTGGCGCGGGAGAACGATCTGCCGACGGTAGTCGCCCCGGGTCTGGCGATGCCGCACGCGCGGCTCGACACGATCGACGAGATCGCCGTGGCGGTGGCCACCTCCCGGCAGGGCATCGTGTATGAGTCCGGAAAGTCCAATAACCGCGTCAAGCTCGTGGTTTTGACATTGGCCGCCAAAACGGCACCGGGGATCTATCTACAGGTGCTGGGCGGCCTGGCCCGGATCTGCCAGAACCCTGCCACCGCGGACGTGGTGGCCGACCTGCCCACGGCGGAGCAGGTTTGGAGTTTCTTCGACCAGGGCGGGATCGGGCCCGCCGAGCGCACGCCCGCCCCGCCCGGGATCGACCCCACTCGGGTCAAGAAGCTCCTGGAATAGCAGCGGATCGAGAATCCGAAGCGGCCGCAGGGCGGAAGCACCAGACCGCGCATGCGGGAAGATCTCTTCGCAATCCCAAATCCCAGACAAGCATGTCATTGCGAGCGAGGCTCGCCGAGCGCGGCAATCTCTGCCTGTTACCGAGGAGATTGCTTCGTCGCTGCGCTCCTCCTAAGAAACTGGCGGTTTGGGTGCCATGTCTACGGCTTTGCATAGACATGCCTACGAGGCGTAGGCATGGCACCCTGGATCCGGTAGGTTTCTTTCTCCTACCCGCCGCGAAGCGGCTTCACGACTCGCAAGGACATCATCCCAATGACGAAAACCCATGGGTGGGCTCTGCCCGTTTTGGATTTTGAGTTTTGGTCATTGAGATTTGTTTGGAATTTGGTGCTTGGAATTTGGAGCTCTACGTCACCGGGGCGTAGATGTCCGTCAGAAGCTCTTCGGGCGGGACTTTGCGGGGGTCGTTGCGGTAGACCTCGCGGGTGGGACCCGCCACTTTCTTGTGATTCTCGGCGATCCAGGCAAACAGCTTCTTGTACGCCGCGGCCGACGTCTCGTACGGCCCCTGATGCGTGATCCGGGCCATCGGTCCGCCCGGCAGCTCGTAGCAGGTGATCTCCTGGTTGCCTTCGATCTCCGCTGCGACGGGGATCGCCACCTCCACATCGGCGTTGTGCTGCAAGTTGACCCTCACCACCTCCTTGGGCGTCTCATGGCAGATGAACATCGGCGGCCCGGCGATCCGGGCCCCGTAGGATCCGATGTGTTTGTGGATCTTCGTGAGCATGGGGCGGATCTCGGCGTACGTGCCCCGTTTCCGCATCCCCATCACCAACTGAGGGGCGATGTCGCTGATGCTGACCTCGCTCATCACACGATCTCCAAAACGCATCGTCCATCGTCAGGCGGTTGGGCGGCTCGTTCCGTGTGACGCCGCACGCCATACGTAACGCCCGACGCAACCACAACCGCTCGACGGTCGTTTTCTGCCGGCCCGTACCCATTGTAGCAGGGATTCGCCCCCGCGGCCAGACGAATTTTCCCCATTCCCGCCCGGCACCGGCAGGATTTCTTGGATAAGGGCTTGACGGCTCGCGGCGTTGGGCTCATAATAGGATCGGTTCGCGCGGATGTGGCGGAACTGGCAGACGCGCAGGCTTCAGGTGCCTGTGGGCTTACGCCCGTGTAGGTTCGATTCCTATCATCCGCATTCCCCCCCGGCAGGACCGCCTATGGCAGGCGGTTTCACGGAGACCTTTGCACCCCCGTTTTTTGACAATGACCCGCTCAAGAGCCAAGACCCGGTATGCCAAGACCGGGTGGCATCGCCAAGGGCTCCGCCCTTGACGATGGTCGCGCAGATTCGTGTGGAACCATCGTCAAGGCCGGAGAGGGCTCCCAAACGCGATTCATCGCGTTTGGGAACCCAGGCCGGCCTTGGCGATGCCACCCGCCGCACTTTCCCTCCGCCCTTCACAGGGCTTGGCCTTCGAGCGGATCGTTGCTTTTTGACGCCCCGGAACGCAGTCTGCCTAACGAAAACAAGTCGGACGGGCCGATAAACAAAGACAAGTGCTGGCATGCGCTGAGTTTGTGCAATGGTAAAGGCCCGGTGAAGCTGTGATAGAGATTCTCCAGAGCTTCGAGCAGGTGGCGGGCCGGTTTCCTCCGGTCCTGCTGTTGGCGCCGGGACTGGTGCTGGTAGCGCTGGGCCTGACGGTGTGGCTGGCGGGGATGTGCCTGCGCCGGCTGGTGCTGGCCCTGGCCGGGGCGGGCGTCGTGGGGTTCGCCACATTTCTTGTAGCGGGGCAGAGCCCGGTGGTGACGGGCTTGGCCGTCGGCGGCGGAGCGGTGTTCGGGGCGATCCTGCCGCGACCGGCTACGGCGGCACTGCTGGCGGTTCTGGGCGTGGTCGTGGCCTTCCTCATCACGGCTCAGACGCACTTGGCCGAACAGCCCCAATTGCTGTCCGGCCGGCCGGAGCCCGGACCCGGGCAGGAGCGGTTCACCACGCCGGAGAGCCTCGACCTCGTGCGGACTCACGCCCTGGACCTCGTGGATCACGCCAGGGCAGCCGCCCGCCAACTGGGGCTGGCCGATCTGGCGGTGATGGCCGCCTCGGGTCTGGTGCCGCTGGCGTTGGGCCTGCTGCTGGCACGATTGGCCGGAGCACTGGCGTGTTCCGTGTTCGGGTCGTTGCTGATCTTTGCGGGCCTGATCGTGCTGTTGATCTTCAAAGGCTCGGCCCCGGTCGGCCTCCTCCAGAGGCAGGCCGCGTTGTATGGCCTGGTCCTGCTGGGAATGACGGCCTTTGGCACCATCGAGCAGCTTGTGCTGTGCCCCGCGCCCAAGCGGCGGCGACAGGATGGAGCGCGAAAATCCCCTTCCCGCCGGGAGGGATCCGAACGCAACTGGCGCGGTCGCTGAGGCCAACGACGATAAGATGGGCCCTGACATGGGTAAGGACCCGCAGAAGAAAACAAGGTTTGAAGGAGCTCTCCCCCGCGGGAGACTGAGGAGTGTTCGATGAGCAGTTGCGCGAGCATCTTGCCGACCGTGCTGGCCCTGGCCCAGCAGACAGCCCAAGGGCAGCCGGCCCAGCCGGCGGCTCTCCCCCTGACCACCATGTGGCAGCAGGTCAGCACCCTGGACATGGTCGGGGCACTGACGTTCATCTCGTTCGGCATCGTCTGCCTGTTCTACGGCTGGCGGATCTTCAAGATCCTCGTGACGATCTGCTTCAGCCTGCTCGGACTGCTCGTGGGGATCTGGGCCAACGAGCAACTCATCGGCGGCAACGTGGTCTGGCTGGCCGCCATCTGTATCCTGTTCTTCGCCATTCTGTCCGTGCCGCTGATGCGCTGGGGCGTCAGTCTGCTCGGGTCCCTCTCCGGCGGCATCCTGACGGCCGGCGCCACGCTGGCCATCGGTCTGCACGATCAAAAGCTGCTCCTGGCCGGCGGCCTCATCGGCCTCGTCGCCGGGGGCATGATCTCGTTCATCGTCTTCAAGGCCGCCGTGATCCTCTTCACGAGCCTGGGCGGCAGCGTCCTGATCGCCGTCGGCTCCCTGGCCGTCCTTTACCGCAACGTCGAGGTCCAGAAGCTCGAGATGACGATGTCCAGCCACCGATGGCTCCTGCCGCTTCTGGTCCTGGTGCCGATGACGATCGGCGCCATCCTGCAATACCGCTTCGTCAAGGCCACCCAGGACTGGAACGCGTGAGAAGAAAGTAAAAAGGTAAAAGTAAAAAGGGTAAAGGAAGAGAAGACGCCGTCCTTGCCGCCGCATCCCCCTTTTTACCTTCTGCCTTTCTTGCGCTGCCTTACTTTTTACTTTTCCCTTCTTACTTTTTACTTTCTCCTATATTCAGGAATCTGGGCGGGGGGATTAGGCACAACGCCGATTGGCCTCGGCGCGCGGCTCCGCTATCTTCCTGGCATGGCGCGTTCCTAAGAAAGGGTGTTACCATGGCTTTCAATCCTCTCCAGGAAAAGGGCATCCCGATCGAAAAGCAAGTCAGGAACTGGGACGAGTTGAACGTCGATCCCTACGACAAGAACGAGGTGCACCCGTACACCCGGACCCGGATCATCCTGATGAACGGCATCGAGGTCGAAGGGGCGCTGTTCAGCCATCAGTTTGCCCGCCGCACGGACGATTATGTGCTCAAACAGAAGCTGGCCCAGACCCGCCGGATCGAGCAACAGCAGCAGAAGCTGGTCAACTGGCTCCTGCCCGCGGACGAATCGACCCTGGAAGTGACGGTCGGCTACGAGCAGGTGGCGGTGGACCTGACCGCGTGGCTGGCCCGGCACGAGCGCGACGTCAACGTGAAAAACGCCCTGGACTTCGCCCTGCTCGAGGACTTCGATCACCTCTATCGCTACTGCAACCTGCTGGGCGTAATCGACGGCAAGGACCCGGCCAGAATCGTCGGCGAGCTGACGGAGATCTTCCCGGGCCGGCCCACCGTCGCCGAGCATCGGCACCCCTTCGATTCGATCCGCAACCACTATCACAAGGACAAGGCCGACATCCTGACGAAGCTGCACGTCCTGACCATCGTCGCGGGCGAGCAGCAGACGATGAACTTCTACATGAACGTCGGCAACCGCCAGGAGACCGCCCTCGGCCGGGGCCTGTACCAGGAGATCGCCCAGATCGAGGAGCAGCACGTCTCCCACTACGAGTCGCCGGCCGACCCGCGCGAGACGTGGTTCGAGCGGCTGCTGCTGCACGAGTACAACGAGTGCTTCCTCTACTACGGCTTTATGCTCGAGGAGCCGGACGAGCGGATCAAGGACATCTGGCAGAACCAACTCGATTGCGAGATCGAGCACCTGCACCTGGCGGCCGATATGCTCCGGCAGTACGAGGGGCGCGACCCGGAGAGCCTGCTGCCGTCGCGGCTGCCGACCCTGATCCACTTCGAATCGAACAAAGAGTACATCCGGAACGTTCTGGTCTCGCAAATTCATCTGACCGCCGACGGCAACATGTACAAGCCGGCGGCCGCTCTGCCCGATTCGCATCGCTACTTCACCTGGCAGCGCCTGGTCAACGTGGACGGTTCCGCTCCGAGTCAATCGGTCATCGAGACGCACATCGACCGGCACGGGCAGGACTGGCGCCTCGAAACCGAAGGCCCGCACCCCATCGAGGAGCTGCGGGCCCGCGAGACGATTCGGGCGTAACGACAGATTTTGGCCACACACCAGAGTAACCGCGGGCCTCCGTCGCCGGGACGGGGGCCCAAGGTTTTTTCCGCCCGCCCGCGCCGGCCGCTCGTGCCCCGTGACCCGTGATTCGTGCCCCGTGCCCCGTGACTCGTGACTCGTGACCCGTGCCACGGGCGACGGGCCACGCGCTCGTAGTGGCGTCGCCAGACGCTTGTGTCGCGGGCATCCTGCCCGCGCTCCTGCGTGACGAGAACGACCTGTCCGGCACGGATTCCTTGCTGTGAACTGACAACTGAGAACTGTGAACTGCCGGCGGCCTTTCCGACGCCGATTCACACGGATGGACACGGATCCTGTCATTGCGAGCGAAGCGCGGCAATCTGGCTGGGAACTGCGAACTGTCAACTGGGAACTGATCGCCAGCCACAGAGGACACCGAGAGCCCAGCGCGGCCTCCGGCCGCAACCAAAACCAACTCGCGCAGAGACGCGGAGGCGCAGAGAAGAGCCAGGTAGAAGCGAATTGGGCCTCTGCGTCCCTGCGCCTCTGCGCGAGACATAATTCCTTTCATTCATGTGAGTTACAGTATGCTCGCCGAAAATGCTTGCTGAAAAAACAAGATGTCACGGCTTTGTAGTACAGAGAGAAGAAGATCAGAAGGTGTGCAGGGGAGAGGATCAGGGGGAAGAACGCCCGGCCCTCCGCCCTTCTGAACTTCTTGCCCTCTGGCCTGGGCTCTTCTCTGTGACCTCTGTGTCCTCTGTGGCCCAAATTCCGGTTTAGCCTTTAAGCGGATCGCTGTCTTTTCTACCCCTCTTGGTTCCGGCCGCCGGCCGGGCTGGGACAATCGGCGAAGACCCCCGCCTGCGCGGGGGCAGGTGTGTCTGCGGCTCGAAGTCGTCACTCGGCCCTCGTCGCTCGAAGGTTGTTCGGAATCCGTGTGAATCCGTGAAATCCGTGTCGAAATCGCCTTTCTCTGTGGGGGCCGTGTCCTCTGTAGTTGAAAAGCAGTTCTCGCCCCGGATCGGAGTCCGTGGTGACAAGGTTGCCAGTTCCGAACGTGGCCGAAGAACTGTGTTGACCAAGGGCGAGGGGTCCCCAACGCAAAGTGCCGCGTTGGGGAGCCCCGGGACGCCCTCGCCACGGCGGCTGTTCCACCTGCGGCGGTTCCCCTTCCCGGCGGGGATACAATTTCTACTTTCTTTTCGATTTCTGTGGAACAAACAGGAGGCAGAAAGCGTCTTGTTGCAGGGGCTGGTCCCTGTGCCTGCCCCGGCCTGTGCCGATGGAATAGGAGAAAGGAAGATGGGGGAAAGGGGCGACGGTGCCCTGCGCCGATTACACACGAAATGCCTATATCCCAAGGCCCTTCGTGCGAAACAAACCCAATTTCGGGGCGGACCAAATGAGGGCTAACTGCGGCCGGGGACAAGCGTTATGACGAATTGGACCTGCAACGGGCCTCGAAAAAACAAAGCCAATTTCCGCCGAGCGGTGGCACGGGCGGGACGCCCATGCTACGGAATTGCGTCAAACAAAGCCAATGGGAGGAGAGTTTCAGGTTTGAAGTGTCAAGTGTAAAGCGGGAGAAGCCGGCGGTCGGCGGTCGGAACGCCGAGATTGCTTCGTCGCTGCGCTCCTCGCAATGACATTCTTCGCACTTCGCATTTCACCCTCGGCCGCAGGCCGTCCGTGCGGAACAAAGGCAATGGGAGAAGAGTTTGAAGTCTCAAGTGTCAAGCTGGGCAAGGTCGCGGTCGGGATACCCCACCATTCCAGTGTTCTATTATTCCAGCCTTCCAGCCCGAGGCTTCCGCGCCAAACAAACCCAATTTCGGGACGGGCCAAAGGAGGGATAACTACAGTTGGGAACAAGAGTTATGAGGAATGGGACCGGCAAGGGGCCTCGGAAAAACAAAGCCAATTTGGGACGGCGGCAGATATCCCAGTGCTTCCGTATTCTATTATTCGACCCTTCCGGCCCGAGGCGTTCGCGCCAAACAAACCCAATCGCGTGAGGCTCAGAGCTTGCGGTCGAGTTTGCGGTAGCCGATGGCCTCGGCGAGGTGCTCGGCGCAGATGTCGTCGCTGGCGTCGAGGTCGGCGATGGTCCGGGCGACCTTGCAGATCTTGTCGTGGGCGCGGGCACTGAGGCCGAGCTCCATCATGGCCTCCTTGAGCATCAGCTCGCCGGTCGCGTCGAGCTTGCAGAACCTCTCCAGTTGCGAATGGCTCACTTGGGCGTTGGTCAGGACCGTGCCGGTGCCGAACCGGCGGGTCTGGAGCGCGCGGGCCGCCACGACGCTGGCCCGCAGCGAGTCGGAATCGATCGGTTGGGCTCGGGGCTCGGACCCCATCGGAATAGACGCCGTATGGCTCCAGGTCCAGGGAAAGCAAAGGAGATGCCTCCCGCCAGATCGTCGAGACCGGATGCCGGTCCAGATGCGGCCCGAACTGCCTCTGCTCGGAGGCGTCCTCGGTCATATCGACGACCCGATACCCGGCCTTCCCGTCAAAACCCAGGTACTCGGCCATCTCCCGGACGCTGCGGCGGTCGAAGTATTCCCCGTACGTACTCTGGGCCTCGACGACCGCCAGGTTCTCAAAACCCAACTCGCGCAAGTGGGCCGCCAGGTGGCCGACCAATTCGGGGTCCATGTAGGTTGACCGGTCATGCTTGTCGTAGGCGAACATGAAGTTGGGCTTGATGACGATCAGGTAATCGGCCCTGGACTTCTCCGAGGCCGCCCAGCGCTCCTCCAGAAGCCGGTTAAAGCCCGTTTCGGTCAAGGCCTGATCGAGGGCGCGGAGCTTGTCGTCGTCCTGGATGGCGGCTACCCTGACTTGTCTATCGGAGCCGGCGGCTTCCCGCCCTCCTCCAGGACTGCCCATTTGACTTTTCTTCTACCCCAGCCATGCGTTGGCTCGGTCCCTGCAATCCCGGACGAAGCCGCGCCCCCATGAACCAGTTCCGCGGTGCAACTGCCATGTACCTGCAGAAAGTCAAACAGATCGCCTGCGATGACCAAGTGCGTGTTGCCGGGCTTCTCATTCTGAAGGTGCCGAAGGAACCGGCGGAATTCTTCGTCAAAAAAGAGGTCTTCGTTACACGAGAACTTCCCCTCTCGGTCGGGACAGCCGGCGCTAAGGTGCAGGTCGCTTATGACAACCAAATCCCTTGAATTCTGTCTTACTTCCGACATGATCGTCCCTCTTATATGAAGCACACGTATCCACAGAACATGTCAGTGGAGGCACAGTCTGCGGGCTCTGCCAGAGCGATGCCGACGGGGAACAGGACTACCAGACAGACAATCAGCAGTGGGAGTCGCCATAGCCTGTAAGACGGGAATTGGGGTGTTGGCGTGCAGGCCGGTGAGCCTGTCCTGGCGATTCTCCAAGGGCTCGAAAACGGCCCGGTGGTTGAAGCGTTGGGCCAGCTCGATGTACTTCCTGTCTCCGCTGATCGCATAAATGTCGGCACGCACCTCGTTCATGCCGCCGTATTCCGTATCGATCATCCGCTGCATCTGGGCGTCCGTCAGGCCGGACGTAACCTTCTCGCACCAGTCTCCAAAGCGAACCAGCAGGTCACGAGATGCTTCGTTGCCTCCGTGGAGGTAGGCGTCCCGGAGTCCGGCATACATCTTGTGAAGTTTGTACCACGGGACCCACTTGTTTCTCATGAGTTCGACGTTACCCTCTGCGATACGCCTCCAAAAGTCCTTGCTTCCGGGAACACCTCCAAGATAACCGTTGCCGTTGGCTTTCTGGATATCTGCAAGCTCGTCGATCATGTAGGCAAGGCGACGACGGAACCCTCCGTTCGGATCGGCACCCGATGCCATCATCAGCGAAAGCGCGGAAAGATAGTGTCCGGCGGTGTGTCCGTCGAGTCCACCGCTCTCCCAATTGCCGTAGGGCTGTGCCTTGGGCTTCAGACCCGCTTCACGCCGGAATGGCGCGAGCAATCGGTCGGGATCATGCGCCAGGAGGTACTGACGATTGACCTTGACCGCCTCGGAAAAAAGGCTCTCCCGCAACCGCACGTCTTCCAGCGGGAAGAGCTTCACTGGCTGCTCCGGCCTCACCGCACCCGGGGAAGCACCGGCGCAAAGGGAAAGCACCAGCACAACGGTCAGAAAGATCGCCATGTTCATTTTCGCGGTATGGGTTTTCATAGGAATCCTGGGACTGGAAACGCACACCTGCTGGACCTTGCGCTGCCCGTCAAGCAGCGAGAAGAACTCCGGAGGCTCATGGAAAAGCCCCTCCGCCTGCCGGCCCTCGAATCCGGGAATCGCGTGCGCGGAGGGAAACTGCGGTCCTGCCAGGCGCAGGCGCGTTTCCCATTCCGGGGCCCCGATCCCCTGCAACCACCGCCCGGGAAACGACGGCACCGCCACCGGCACGATCAAGCCCAAGAGCTTCCGGTGTCAGATGCAGGAACTCCGCCACCGTTCCCATTTTCCAGCCGGCCTTGGTCAGTCTTTCTTTCTTGGCTCTCTTCATATTCGACATGGCTGCAAGTGTAATTCGCAGCACGACCAAGGAGCGGTGTGCGGAGCACACCCTACCGGCTCGCGCCCTTGACTTGCGGCCATAGCTCTGGAGTTGTCGAGCCGCCGGGAGCTATGAAAAGAAGATTGAAGCCGGCCGCAGCGGCGGGTAGCATAGTGCCGTGTGACACAACGAAAGGGCATGGGGCCGGGACCCCCGGCGCGAACGAAGGCGTTGGGGGACCCTGCGGGCGCCCATGCGGGCCAGATCGCGGGCGCTCGCGCCCGTGCTGCGAAAGGAGGTTACGATGGGTACATCCAGTAAATTGACACGGCGGGGTTTCATGCGGCTGGGGGCCGGGGTGGTGGCGGCGGTCGGGTTGGGCCAGGCGGCTTCGGCGGCCGGGGCCAAGAGGATTCCGATCGGCTTGCAGCTTTACTCGGTGCGGAACGAGGCCCAGAAGGACCTGGCGGGCGTGATCGCGCAGGTGGCCGAGATGGGGTATGAAGGGGTCGAGTTCGCGGGGTATTACGGCTGGTCCGCCGAGAAGATCCGCAAGCTGCTCGACCAGCACAACCTCAAGTGCTGCGGGACGCACGCCGGGATGAATACGGTCCTGGGCGACGAGCTGCCCAAGACCATCGAGTTCAACAAGGTCATCGGCAACAAGTACCTGATCGTCCCCGGCATCGGCGGCAACATGCGGCCGGACTCCAAGAACGGTTGGGTCCTGTTCGCCAAGCTGATGAGCGAGGTCGCCGCGCGGGCCGGCGAGCACGGGATGCGGGCGGGTTATCACAATCACGATTGGGAATTCAAGCCGCTGGACGGCGGCGACATCCCCTGGGAGGTCTTCGCGGCCAACAGCAGCAAGGACGTGGTCCTGCAGGTCGATATCGGGCATGTATTGCGGGCCGGGGCCGATCCCGCCACATCCATGAAGAAGTTCCCCGGCCGGCTGACGACCGTGCACATCAAGGACTTCTCCAAGACCAATCGCAACCCGCTCGTCGGCGAAGGCGATATCGACTGGCCCGCCATGTTCCGCATCTGCGAAGGCCAAGGCGGGACGGAATGGTACATTATTGAAGATGAAGCCCTCGAGGCGCCGCTGCAGAGGGTCAGGCAGGATATCCAGAACCTGCGCAAGCTGCTGGCAAAACGGCAAGCATAACCAGGGGAAGAAATTCCAAATTCCAAGCACCAAATCCCAAACAAATTCAAAATCCAAAGCACAAATGACCGAAACAGGTAGCCCCGCTGTCGTGGCGAGGGCGTCTCGCCCTTGCGTCGCGAGGCCATCTTGGCCTCGCCTCTTCTCGGCCCGCGGCGTGTCCGTGCCTGGCCGATGCGGGGACAAGGTGTTCTTGCCGCAAAAGAACAAGGGCAGGATGCCCTCGCCACGAAAGAGCACGGGCCAGATGCCCGCGACACGAGGCGGGCTGTATGGAAGCCCGTTTTGAATTTGGGATTTTGAACATTGACATTTGTTTGGGATTTGGAATTTGGTGCTTGGAATTTCGCTCGGGTGCTTGGAGTTTCGGCAGATGGACTGTAAAGGAGACTCGCTATGGCGAAGTACATGTGCACATTGATGGCGGTCGTGTTCGCGGTGGCCTTGCCGGCCCCGGCGGGTGAGATCATCTTTATCCCGGTGAAGATCGACGGACCGGTCCACGATCCGGCCAACCACACCTACTGGTTCGGGCCGTTCTCCGAGTGCGCCTCGGTTCTGGACGTCAACGGCGACGGGCTTCTGGACCTCGCCGCGGGCCGGCACTGGTACGAGGCGCCCCACTGGACGAAGCACACGAACTTCCGCGATGGGGCCGAGACCAACGGCCCGGAGACCGACAACAACAGCGAATTCGCCCTGGACGTCAACTTTGACGGCCGGATGGACATCGTCAGCTCCGGCTGGATGTTCATGAAGGGGGCCTTCTGGTACGAGAACCCCGGCCAGACGGGCGCGGTCTGGAAGGCCCATCGCATCCATCACGCCGTGAATATGGAAGGCGTCGTCCGCGGCGACATCACCGGCAACGGCATCGACGACATCCTGTGCAACCACTGGGCCCCGGTCAAGGGCCAGGGCGTCACCTGGCTGGAGCACATCAAGGAGCCGCCCTGGTTCATCTCGCACGTCGTCGGGACCGAGGGCGACATTCACGGCAACGGCCTGGGCGACATCAACATGGACGGGCGGGTCGATATCGTGACGCCCGTCGGCTGGTACGAGCAGCCGCCGGACCCGCGGACCAAGCCGTGGAAGTTCCATGCCGACTACCGGTTCGAGCCCGCCCAGGGCAAAGGCGGGGCCGGCTCGCACCCCATCCTGGTCCACGACGTGGACGAGGACGGGCTCAACGACATCATCATCGGCTCGGCCCACGCCTACGGCCTGGCCTGGCTCCAGCAGAAGGTGGACGCCAACGGCAAGCGGACCTTCGTGACCCGCTGGATCGAAACCGACTTCAGCCAGGTCCACACGATGGAGCTGGGCGACCTCAACGGCGACGGCAAACCCGACCTCGTCACCGGCAAGCGCCTCTTCGCCCATCACGGCCGGGACATCGGGGCCTTCGAGCCGCTCTTTGCCTTCTGGTATGACATCCAGGGCGGCAAGTTCCAGCGCCACATCGTCTCCTACAACCACCTGCCGCTCTACCCGGAAGAAGGCGGTATCAACCCGCCGCCGAACTACGTGGTCAGCGTCGGCATGAAGCTCAACCTCGCCGACCTGAACAAGGACGGCCGCAACGACATCATCATCGCCGGCAAAGGCGGCCTGTACGTGTTCTACAACCAGGGCCCGCCGCCCACGCCGCCGCGACTGCACAAGCTGGCCCCGGAAGAGACCTATCCGACCTGGCGGCAGTGGCCCCAGTACGAGGTCCTGTTCAACAGCAAGGACCTCACCGGCTGGAAGGTGCCCGAGGGCGACAACGGCCACTGGAAGGTCGTGGAAGGCGTGATCGACTACGACGCCCAATCCGAGGCCAAGGGCGACAAGAACCTCTGGACGCAGGAGTCCTTCGAGGACTTCTCCCTCCATGTCGAATGGCGGCTCAAAGAGGCGCGCGGCTTGTACCCGATGCGGACCATCCTGCCGGATGGGTCCTACCAGACCGACGCGGACGGCAAGGTGATTGTGACGCCCACGCCGAACGCGGATTCCGGCATCCTGCTGCGCGGCGTGGGCTTGGGCCAGGTCAACATCTGGTGCTGGCCGATCGGCTCGGGCGAGCTGTGGTCCGTGCGGCTCGACCAGAAGCTGACGCCCGCGCAGCGGGCGGCCGCCGTACCCAAGGTACGGGCGGATAACCCCGTCGGCCAGTGGAACTCGATGGACATCACCGTGATCGGCGACCGGGTCACGGTCATGCTGAACAACCAGATCGTGATCGAGAACGCCCAGATCCCGGGCCTGCCGGATAGTGGACCCATCGGCCTCCAGCATCACGGCGGGATCGACCCCAAGACCGGCCAACTCGGCCCGGCCTCCAGCCTGGTCCAGTTTCGCAACGTCCTGATCCGCAAGTTGCCCCGCACGGGCGCGCAGGTTCGTAGTGTGCCCGTGAGGGCATATAGAGAAACGCCTGACGGCGTCACTACAAACGTGGATGGCTTCGTAACGCTCTTCAACGGCAAGGACCTGACCGGCTGGCTCACCGGTCCCGATAACTTCTGGGTCGTCCAGGACGGCGTTCTGACCGTCACCCGCCCCTCGGACGGTCAGGAGCACAACTTCGATTATCTCTGGGCCAAGGACACCTACGGCGACTTCATCCTCGACCTGGAGTTCAAGGTCGTGGAAGGCACCAACAGCGGCATCTTCTTCCGGACTTCGGATTTGAAGGACCCGGTCTACACCGGCATGGAGGTCCAGATCGCCGGTTCTTACGGCCGCCCGAAGATCACCAAGACCGGCACGGCGGGCGCCATCTACGATTGCGAGGCGCCCTCCAAGAACACGATCAAGCCGCCCGGCGAATGGAACCACGGCACCCTCACCTGCCGGGGCAGCCGGATCGAGGTCGTTCTCAACGGCGAAAAGGTCATCGACATGGATGTGGACCGCTGGACCGAGGCCGGCGCCAACCCGGACGGCACCAAGAACAAGTTCAAGCAGGCGATCAAGGACTTCGCCCGCGTCGGCCACGTGGGTTTCCAGGACCACGGCCGGCCCGTCTGGTACCGCAACATCCGCATCAAGCGGCTGTAAGAGGGTGTGTGAGAAGTGGCGCGGGCATCCGCCTCGTCGAGTCTGGCCCTGGACAGCTTCGTCGCGGTCTTGACAAGTCTTCCTCGCCGTTGTATCCTCAGAGGGAGCGTCGAGGGCTTGCGCGAGGGATACGACGATGAAGGAACGCTATATCAATCCGTTCACCGACTTCGGCTTCAAGCGCCTGTTCGGCAGCGAGCCGAACAAGGACCTCCTGCTGGACTTCCTGAACGAGCTGATCAAAGAGCGCGGGCATATCCAAGATCTGACCTATCTCAAGGCGGAGCAGTTGGGCCTGTCGGAATTCGACCGGCGGGCGGTGTTCGACCTCTACTGCGAGAGCGACACCGGCGAGAAGTTCATCGTCGAGATGCAGAAAGCCAAGCAGAAGTACTTCAAGGACCGCAGCGTCTTTTATTCGACCTTCCCCATCCGCGAGCAGGCCCGGCGGGGCGACGAATGGGATTTTCAGTTGAACGCCGTGTACACAGTGGGCATCCTCGATTTTGTCTTCGACGAGGACAAAGACAGCCCCGAGTATTTCCATCACCACGTGCAACTGATGGAGACCAAACGTAAGAAGGTCTTCTTCGACAAGCTGACGTACATCTACCTGGAGATGCCCAAGTTCACCAAGACGGAGGAGCAACTGGAGACCCACTTTGACAAGTGGCTGTACGTCATCAAGAACCTGCCGCGTTTGCAAGAGCGGCCCCGGCGGATCCAGGAGCGGGTCTTTCACCGGCTCTTCGAGGCGGCCGAGATCGCCCGCTTCGACCCTGCCGAGCGCGCGGCCTACGAGGAGAGCATCAAGGTGTACCGGGACCTCAAGAACGTCATCGACACGGGCCGGGAAGAGGGTCGGGAACAAGGGCGGGAAGAGGGCCGGGAACAGGGCAGCCTGGAACGCGCGCGCGAGATAGCCCGGCGGATGAAAACCGCCGGCGAGCCGGTGGCCAAGATCGTCGCCTATACCGGCTTGACCGCCGAACAGATCGCTGATTTGGAATGACATCAACTGTCTTGTGTTCAAGACCTATGATACGTGGGATTGTGAAAGGGGATATTCGCATGTGCAATCAACCGCCGCTTTCGAACGACACGAGTCACGGCTGCAGCCGCCGCCAGTTCATCACGACCGCCCTCGCCGGCACGGGGGTCCTGGCCGGCGCACCCGGCTTGCTGTCCGCCGCCGAGCGGAAGAAGGGTGACAAGAAGAAGAAAGCCGCCGCTCCAAGCCAAGCGGGCAAAGGTCAAGCCGCCAGGGGCCAGGCCACGGACATTGTGACGCTGGGCGCCACCGGCATTCAGACCACCCGTATCGCTCACGGCACCGGGTGGAACGGCGGGGGACGCTCCTCCGCTCACACCCGGCTGGGCGAGAAGGCCTTTGTGGAGCTGATGCGTCACAGCATCGACAAGGGGGTCGCCTTCATCGACACCGCCGACCTGTACGGCTCGCAGCCCTACATCGGGACGGCCCTGAGGGAGGTGCCTCGGGACAGGTACATCGTCCTGAGCAAGATCTGGCCGCGGGAGGAGTACTGGAACATGCCTTCCGGCGGGGCCCAGAAGGAAGTGGACCGCTTCCGCAAGGAGCTCCGGACGGACGTCCTCGACATCTGCCTGATCCACTGCATGACGGACGCCGAGTGGCCCGCCAAGTTCGAGCGCATCCGCGACGAGTTGTCCGAGCTCAAGCAAAAGGGCGCCGTCCGCGCCGTCGGTGTCTCCTGCCACGACTTAGGTGCCCTGAAGACCGCGGCCGTCAATCCCTGGACGGACGTGATTTTCGCCCGCATTAACAACGTGGGCAAAGCGGCGGAGATGGACGCCTCGGTCGAGGAAGTCGCCCCGGTCCTCAAGCAGGCCCGCGCCAACGGCAAGGTCGTCATCGGCATGAAGATCTTCGGGGCCGGCAAGCTCGTGGAGCCCCAGCAGAAAGACGCCTCGCTCAAGTACGTCTTTGAGAATCAGTTGGTCGATGCGGTCACGATCGGGATGCTCAGCCCGACGGAAGTCGACGACACGCTCCAGCGGATGACCCAGGCCCTCAAGGCGTAGCCTCCTACCCGTTCTGCGGGCGAGTTTGGCAACGGGGTGGCATCGCCAAGGCCTCCCGGCCTTGACGATGGTTATCGCTATGCCGGCACGTGGCGAGAGTACCAACCATCGTCAAAGGCAAAGCCTTTGGCGATGCCACTCAACGTGCGCTTGGAATGCAAAGAGGTCAGGTGGAGTCGGCATCATTTCCCGTGGGGGGACTCCGCGACGATCTTCACCGCCTGGATCGCATTGTGCCCTGACTTCGGGAAGGGCCGGGGCATGGGCTGTGCCGTGCCATGGGCGTCGATCGTCCGGCAGCGCAGGTCGTACTCGCCGGGACGGTCGATGGTCAGCAGCGTTGCCCAATGGGTGATCGTGTTGCGGAGTGGCCACTGGTGCGGCCTGCCCGATGCCGGGTCGATCTGGCGCGGGACCGGTGGCAGCTTGCCCTCGGGCAGCGTGCTGGCCCACCTCTGCGGCGGCGGCAGGATCGTCGCCTCTCTCCAATCGGCTTGGGCGAAGTAGGGATCATCCTTGGGAAGTGCCTCCCCGCGCGGGGACAGCCAATACTGCACTTTGCTCAGCCCCGCCGGGCCCACCTGGGCGAGGCCGGTGATCGCCGCCGGCCGGCCCGCCGCCATCGTCTTGGGCGCGTGCAGGAACCGCGCACAGGTCTTGATAGCGCTGGCAGTGTCGTTGTTCCAGAGGGCATACGTGTCGTTCGCCTGGTAGTTATTGGTCAGGACGATCCGCTGGAGCCATTTGACCGAGGCATTGCCATAGGAATCGGGGACCAGCATCCGGACCGGGCCGCCGCGTTTGGCGCTGAGCCACTGGTCGTTGAGCTTGTAGCACAGAATCACGGGGTGCTCGCCGGGCGGGTCCTCCAGGACGCGGCCGATGGGCAGCGAGCTTTGAAACCGCTGCTTCGGATCGTCGTTGTGATAGCCGTAATAGAAGACCCGCCGGAGGTTGCCGGTCGGCCGGGCCAGCCAGATCACGTCCCGTAGCGGGACGCCCTCCCACAAACCCATCCCGCACGGCTGCCTGCCATTGGTGCAGGACATCACGCTCAGAATGCGTACGGCGGTCTTCTCCGCGAGCTTCATCAGCCCGTCCCAGTCCAGGGCGGTACCCAGGTCTTTGGAAAGCGGCTGCTCGACCTTGGCGTCGCTCTCGGGATCGGGCACCACCTCCAACTGCCAGGTCTCCTTGGCCAGGCCCACCGCGCGGAGCTTCTCCGGCGGCAGTGTATGCGGCGGCGGCGTGCCCCGGCCGAAGTTGACGAAATCCTCCTCGCGGGTCAGGTACTCCAGTTTCGCGACCGCGTCCTCCAGCAACCGCTTCGCGTCGTCGTTGGGCCCCTCCGCCCACAGGCGCGAGGCGCTCAGCGCGACCGCCCCCGCGGCGCCCAACTCCAGGAAGTAACGGCGTGTGACCTCGGTATGCTCCTTGGCCAGTTGCTCTCGTGTATTCATAGCGATCATCCCCATGTCTTCCGGTGGCAGCGGCAAGCCCGTTGGTAGTGGCGTCGTCAGACGCTGTTTTATGCTCTTACGAGCACACTACAAACCAAGGCCTTCGGCCTTGACGTTGCCACCTGTCGTCCTCAGTCGGTAGGGTGTGCTTCGCACACCGTCTTCATTCTTCATCGCCCGGGTATTGGTGTGCGGAGCACACCCTACC
>VGYL01000011.1 GCA_016872975.1 Planctomycetota bacterium | reverse complement strand
GGCCGCCCGCTGCCACCGTCGCCGGACGATCGCTCGTCTACAAGCCCTCGGCATCACGTTGGAAAGCATAACCCAGTGTCACTGGGGGCACTTGTAGCGTTGTAGTATTAGAAACCACCTCCCAACCCTGCCCCGACATTCACTCTTTTGAGATAGTCCCGGCCGAGGACGATGCGAGCAAGGCCCGGAAGTCCGCGGCCGTCAGCTCGGTCAGGCTGTCGACGATCCGGTCGGCCTGGGCCAGGTCTTCGCGCTGCCGCGTCGTGGTGACGGCGATGACCGACATGCCCGCGGCCCGCGCCGCCTGCACCCCCGGCACCGCGTCCTCGACCACCGTGCACCGATGCGGGGCCAGTCCGAGCTTCTGAGCGGCCTTGAGGAAGGTCTCCGGCGCGGGCTTGCTCGCGCGGATCTCTTCTTTCGTCACGCGGGCATCGAACCAGTCCGCCAGGGACAGCCGGCCCCAGAACAGATCCAGATTTTCCGGCGGGGCGGAGGAGCCGATGGCCAGGCGAAAGCCATGGTGTTTCAAGTCGTGTAACAGGGCCCCGGCTCCCGGCGCGAGCTCCGGATGCGCCTGCATCAGGTCCCGGTACCGCTGCTCTTTCCAGTCCGACAGCCGCTCCATCTCCGCGTGGGAGATGTCCGGCCGGAGCATCGGGAGGATCGCCGCGTTCTGCATGCCGAACGTTCGGCGGAAGAACTCCTCGGAGATCTCGAGCCCCTCCCGCTCCGCCAGATCCTGCCACGCCTGCCGATGGGCCCAGCCGGTATCGACCAGGACCCCGTCCATATCGAAAATCACACCCCACTGTCTATCGCAAGATGCCATGTGCCAGCAAATCCTTCCGGGTACCGACTGAACAACTCGACCGCACGATCAGAACGCCACATCCTACCCCCTGGCCCCAGTCCGTCAAGGCAGGACCCAAGGCAATTGCAGGTTCGCCGATGACGCCGTTCGGAGTATCGCCCCATGAGTCTTGACAGACAAGTTCCGTAAGCACAACCCAGTGACGGGCGCTCTTCGTAGGGCGAGCGTCCCCGCTCGCCGAAGACGTCGTGCGAGGACGCACGACCTACACGGAGAGCGGCTCGCGCGGCCATTGCCGAAGTTGTTCGTCACAACTCATTACGCGGCTCAAGACCTTGTCAACGGGGAAGGCCGGACTGTCCGGACCCCGGACCCGCGTAAACGCGGTACTCCGAACGGCGGCGGACCACGGCAAGGAAAAGGGGACATTCTACTTTTCCGACGGGTGGCAGCGGCAAGGCCGTAGGCTTTGCGCAGGCCTTGCCGATGGCGAGGGGCGAAACCATCGGCAAGCTCCGAAGAGGGTTCCCAATCGCGAGACATCGCAATTGGGAGCCCAAACTCCGCTTGCCGCTGCCACCCAACCATGTCTTGCGACTTTGCGTTCGCCCTGGCATTCGCCCGATCATGGATTGCGGCGGGGCTACATTCCTGGTACTCTCGGGCCGTTCCCGACCGGCAACGAAAGGAGAAAGCCATGCGATATGAACACAGTAACCGCGACTCGGTCCGTCGCAAGCGAGGCCACCCTTGGCCGGCACATCTGTGCGTCGCGGTGTTCTGGCTGCTGGTTCTTCTGGTCTCCGGTGCCACGGCTCAGGGCCAGGTCCTCACGTGGCAGTCCGATCTGGTCTTTCTCAACACGAGTTTCGAGAACGCGTCGCCGCTCTACTGGGAGGTGGACGCCAACGATCTCATCCACGTCTATCTCATCTACGACCAGGAGCGGGCCTCCCCCAATCGGGCGAACGGGCATTGGCTCTTTCAGGTCCAGGCCAGGCCGGGGGCCGAGCTGACCTTCCTGCTGCGCAACTTCGACAACGTCTGGAACGGCCGCAAGGGCTCGCCGCTCCACCAGCGAACGGTCTGTTTCGCGTCCCTGGACGGCCGAACATGGCAGACGGTTCCGACCGAGCTGACTGCCGACAACCGCCTGAGAATCAAGGTACGCGCGGATACCGGCTCGCTCTACCTGGCCCGTCTGGAGCCCTATCGCATCTCCGACCTTGAAACGCTCAAGCACAAGATTGGCACCGACCGCCGGGTGGAGATCACGACCATCGGCCAGACGGTCGAGGGCCGCGAGCTGGAGATCATTCGCATCGGAAACCCGGAGGCGGCCCATCGCGTGGTTCTGCGGGCCCGCGCCCATCCGTGGGAGCCCGGCGGCAACTGGGTCGTCGAGGGCCTGATTCAGCGGCTGCTCCGCGAGGACGAGGCGGCCCGACGGTACTTGGAAAGGTACTGTGTCTACGTCATGCCCATGGCGAACAAAGACGGCGTCGCCCGCGGCCGGACCCGGTTCAACCTGCTGGGAGCCGACCTCAACCGCAAATGGGATCAGCCCGCCGATCCCACGATCAATCCCGAGAATCATGCCCTGGAGCGCTGGCTCCAGTCGATGGTGACGAACGGGCGAAAGCCCGACCTGCTGATCGACCTGCACAACGACGAGTCCGGCGGCCTTCACATCGACCGGCCCGAGAAGGGCTTGGACGAGTACCTCAGGAGCATGGATCGCCTGGACGCGGTGCTCCGCCAGTACACCTGGTACACGGAACGCACCAGCAAGGCGAGTTCCTCCAGTCCCGGATCGATTGGCGGGGGCTTGCTCGCTCGCTTCGGCGTCCATGCCTGCGTGCTGGAGCTCAACGCCAACTGGATCGCCGGCCTGAACGCCTGCCCCTCGGCCCAACGCTGGCAGCTCTTCGGCGCGCAGTTGTGTGAAGCGTTCTTCCACTACTTTGAGGTCGAGACGGACAGGAAGTGACAGAAGCTCGTTGCGGATGTCGCTCGTAGCGGGTCCGTAAGGGCATCGCAGCGTCCTACGGTTCTACACATCTCGGCCGTGTTGCGCGGGGTGGCATCGCCAAAGGCTCTGCCTTTGACGATGGTTTGTGCCCGCAACCGAGCCTCGACCTCACGCGCAAAGGCCATCGTCAAGGCCTTAGGCCTTGGCGATGCCACCCAAGTGGCTCTACCCTGACGAGATGTATGGAATCACGAGGCGCTCGCGCCCATGTTACGGCCGGGCGGCCGGGGCGTAGCCCAGCTTGGTCCAGACGCCGCGCTGGACGCGATGCAGGTCCTCGTTGCCGTAGGAGAAGGACTCGGCCCCGTTGCGACCGGTGTTCTGCCAGTATGTGTAGTCTGCCTTCGCGACATCCAGCGTCCGCGGGTCCTTCCACTTCCAGTACTCGCCGTGGCCGTCGGCGAAACCGAAGGTCGTGCCGTCCCCGTGGCGGGCGGTGATCTGGTCCCACCAGCGCTCCTGATCGTACCAGAGCGTCCAACTGTTGGGGCTCAGACGCCCTTCGTCGAGAAAGACGATCCGCTCGTCGGCCCGCGTGATCTGCATCCGCCGGTAGACCATCAGATCCTTCGTGCCCGGGATGCCGGCATAGCCGTTCATGGCATCGGTGATGGCGTACGTGACGAACTCGCCGCGAATGCCCGTGGCGCACTTGTACAGCTTGGGCTCCGGGCAGTAGCGGTGGAGCAGGCCGTTCTGGATGCCGGTGATCTGCTGCTGCTGGGTGGCGTTGTTGCCGGGCCAGCGCACCCAGGCGGTGGCCAGACCGGTATTGGCCGCCACGACCTTGTCGTTGTTGTCGTCGGCATACATGATCCAGCCGGTGGTCAATTGCCGCAGGTTGTTCAGGCAGGCGGTCCGTTTGCCCTGTTCGCGGGCCCGGCTCAACGCGGGCATCAGGATGGCCATCAAGATGGCAATGACCGCGATGACGACCAGAAGCTCGATCAGTGTAAAGGCTTTTCGGTGGCTCATACGCCATTCTCCTTCCGAGCGGTCTCAGTGAATCTCGACCCAGGCTCTATGCTTCCCATTGTAATTGTCGCGCCACAACAATGCAAGACCGTTGCACGTGCCAAGGCCTCTGAAAATTGGGCCTGGTTCAACTTCGCCCGGATCCGGGTAACACCTCGACACCGTCCAACGGACGGCAGCACCCAGCGCCGCTGGTGTTGGTAGAGTGCCGTACGGACATCCCTTCGTTCGTAGTGTGCCCGCCAGGGCATGTTTTGAAGAGAACGCCTTGCGGCGTCACTACGAACGGCCTGGACGCGCCCATCCGCCAAGACGGTTGCCGGATTCTGAACCAGGCCGAAAATTGGTTGCCGTGGGGGGCACGAGCGTGATAATGGGGCCCAGGTGCGAGCCCCGAGGCCGGGGACGTCTCGTCGGGCAGGGGCGTATTCGAGTTGGGACAGAAGTCAGGAGAAGGTCGATTATGAGCAGGAATCCCGAAAGAGACAGGTCGCGTCGTGCGTTTCTCCAGGACACCGGTCGCGTGGCGGCGGCTTCGACGCTGCTGACGGCGGCTACGCCGCGACTCTATGCCGGCGAGGATAACACGATCCAGGTCGCCCTGATCGGTTGTGGCGGGCGGGGCTCCGGGGCGGCGGCCAATGCCCTGGCGACCAAGAGCGGCCCGATCAAGCTGGTCGCGATGGCCGATGTCTTCGAAGACCGCCTGCAGCGCAGCTACAACGGCCTGCTCGAAGCCGCCAGCACGCCGCGCACCAGCGGCTCGGCGGATAGCTGGGTGGCGGGCCACCGGGCCGAGCAGATCCAGGTGCCGCCGGAACGGAGGTTCCTGGGCTTCGATGCCTACCAGAAAGCTATGGATTGCCTGCGGCCGGGCGATGTCGCGATCCTCACCACGCCCGTAGCGTTTCGCTGGGTCCACTTCCGCCACGCCATCGGGAAGGGGGTCAACGTTTTCATGGAGAAGCCCGTGGTGGTGGATGGGCCGACCACGTGCCGGATGCTCCAACTGGCCGAGCAGTCTGTGCAGAAGAACCTCAAGGTGGGCGTCGGCTTGATGTGCCGCCACTGCAAGGCCCGCTGGGAGCTCTACGACCGGATCAAAGCGGGCCAAATCGGCGAGATTCATACCATGCGGACCTACCGCCAGCAGGGCCCCGCGGGGTTCACCGGGCCCCGGCCGGGCAATAGCAGCGAATTGCTCTGGCAGATCCGCAATTACCTGGGCTTTTTCTGGGCCAGCGGCGGGCTGTTCCAGGACTACGTCGCCCACAACGTGGACGAGTGCTGCTGGATGAAAGGGGCCTGGCCGGTCCGGGCCCAGGGTTCCGGCGCCCGCTGCTATCGCGGCAACGCGGTGGACCAGAACTTCGACCACTACAGCGTCGAGTACACCTTCGCGGATGGGACCAAGCTCTTTCTCAACGCCCGCAACATCCCTGGGTGCCACTCCGAGTTCGCCAGCTACGCTCACGGGACCAAAGGCTCGGCGGTCATCTCGACGCACATGCACACGCCCGCCAAGTGCCGGATCTACCGGGGGCAGGATTTTGCCAAGGAGAATCTCGTCTGGGCGTTCCCGCAGCCCGAGCCAAACCCCTACCAGCTCGAATGGGATGCCTTGATCGATGCCATCCGCCAGAACAGGCCCTTCAACGAGGCCCAGCGCGGCACCGAGGCCGGCCTGGTCACCGCCATGGCCCGCCGGGCCGTCCATACCGGCCAGATTGTGACCTATGACGAAATGCTCCACAGCGAGCAGGAATTTGCCCCGGACGTGGACACGCTGACCATGGATTCCCCCGCACCGCTACCGGCCGGACCGGACGGTAAATACCCCGTCCCCCAACCGGGGATTCTCAAGAATCGGGAATGCTGAGCTTCGGTCCGCTCGCAAGTCGCCAGGCCGGCAAAGGAAAAGGGGACATTCTACTTTTCCCCTTGCGGGAAGGAAAAGTAGAATGTCCCCTTTTCCGGCGGTGGTCTGGGCCGGGCCGGGCCGCCCGCGCAGGAACGGTCACGAGGGGTGCGGCCGGAATATAGGGGGGCTCATCCGTCCGATGGTGCTTGGCTGTTGAGCGACAAGCGGGCAATTTCCGGCCGCTTTCGCGCATGGGGCCATGCTCCTGAGCGGCGCGGCCTCTTGGTAGGTTGGGCGTCCTCGCCCGACTTCTTTGGCGAGCGAGGACGCTCGCCCTACGAAGAGAGCGAATCCGCCCCTGTATGGCGGCCGCACCCATCATGAGGCCAAAAAAAACGGTGAACTCTTGCATTTGCCCGCGATTCGCGGTACATTATCGGAAGGCATTTTCTGCAAAATCCGTATGGCCGGGTGCGCGTGTCGGTGAGGACTTGGGTAATAAGGAGTGACGCTATGAAAAGCCGAAGGGCATTCACGCTGATCGAGCTGTTGGTGGTGATCGCCATCATCGCGATTCTGATGGGCGTTCTGATGCCGAGCCTGCAGAAGGTCCGCGAGCAGGCCCGGTTCATGTCGTGCCGATCCAACTTGCGCAACTATGCGGTCGTCCAGCGGATGTATGCCGATGACAATGACGGCAAATTCCCGCGGTCGTTCAACTGGCTGTTCATAAGCGGCGGCACCGGCTGCCGGTGGCACAATGAGAGCCAGAGCCTCCTGCAGCGTCCGCAAGACGCCGGTCTGTGCTGGCCCTATCTGAAAGACTATCCGGACATCCACGTGTGCCCCACGTTCGCGATCGTGGTCAAGCAGAGAAGCTGCTACATGTGCAACGGCGCGACCATTCCGGTCGTGCCGCAATATGGCTACACGATGAACTCCTATCTCAATGGGGACGCGTGGACCGCGGGTCAGATGTCGGGATTGCCCGCGCAGTATAAGCTCACGATCGCCAACTCCGGCGAGGCGTTTCGCAAGGAGTCCCAGGTGAAGCGTCCGGCGGAGACGTTCTACTTCGGCGAGGAGAATAGTTGGCGGACGCCCGGGCTCAACAACGCCGGCATCAACGACACGAACCTGCGTCCCACGCCGCAACGTACGACCGACAGTTTCGCGACCTTCCACAAGGTCTCGGCCAGCAAGATGGACGAAGGTCTCTCCAATGCCTCGTTTGTCGATGGGCACGTCGAGCAGGTCGATGCCTGGGCGAATGAAGGCCGCGAAACCTGGCTTCTCTGCTGGCCCGGAGAGAAACCGGCCCCGGTATGGTAATCGTTGTGCCTCGCTGTCGAGATGTGATCACAGGGAGTGTTCAGTAGACATCATATGTTGCTGCGTGCGAGCAGGGGAGGCGGCCATGGCAAAGCGCAGAGGCTTCACGCTGATCGAGTTGCTCGTGGTGATCGCGGTGATCGCTTTGTTGATGGCGATCTTGCTGCCCGCTTTGGGCGTGGCCCGCGAGCAGGGGCGCCGGGCCGTCTGTGCGCAGAATGAGAAGAACACCGGATTGGGGCTGTTCCTTTACGCCAACGAGTATGACGGCAAGCTCCCGCTCAACGAGATCGACCGCTGGCTGTTCGATGTCTCCTACTGGACGACGGACATCGTCCTCAAGACCGGGGCCTTCGACCGCCACATCATGTACTGTCCCTCCTGGCGCCAGCGGGACAACATCATTTTCTGGCGTTACGGCGAGAACCTGCCGGCCGGGACGCCGGAGAGCTTGGAGCGGGCCGAGCCGCAGGACACGGCGACGCGCAAGAACTACCATCGGATCCTCGGGTACTTCTGGTTCCTCGACACGGTCCAGGGCCGGAAGAACCCGCCCATGAATCCCGGCGGCCCGAACAAAGAGTGGGTCCGCTCGGTGGTCAAGACCCGTGCGGCCCCGGCCTCGGTGGAGCTGATCGCCGACGTCACCGCCAGCACCGGCCCGGACCGCGTGCAGGCCGATTTCACCAAGGCCACCGGCGGCTGCTGGTCGCGCTGGCAGGTCTACGACCGGACCAGTCATCTGACGAAGGGCACCCGCCCCATGGGCGGCAACATCCTCTTCGTCGACGGCCACGTCCAGTGGCGCAAGTTCGACGAGATGCGCCACCGCTGGTTCTACCAGAACTACGGCAACCCCTGTTTCTGGTGGTAATGGTTTGTAGTGACGCCGCCAGGCGTTCCGTAGCATGGGCGTCCCGCCCATGTGTATCACGGGCATCTTGCCCGTGGACGCAGGGCCATCCTTTCGGCTTCACTCCGGGTAGCTTAGTACTACAACGCTACGAGGGCCGACTTCTCAGCGATTCCAGGTGAAAACGCAGCACCGCCGCCCCCGCTATTCCGTCCGGTCCGGAGCGATCCGGCGGCTCGTGTGACAAGTCGGGGGATCCCGATGAACGGCTCGGCATCTTGCTAGGTGTTATCGCAGAGTAAGCCGTTCTTGTGCCTCGTACGTAAGTATCTGTGGTATAACAGCTTATCGGCGTAGAGACGTTTCTCGTAGCGTTGTAGTATTAGGGACCGTCTCACATACCAGATACTTACACGGGCGCTCGCGCCCGTGATACTCATGGGCAAGATGCCCATGCTACGATGGGCTACCAGATCTCCGTCCACTTCAGGTTCAGCCGTGAGCCCGGCTTCTGGCCGGGGTTTGACTTTGGCGCCGCAACGGGTTTGGCAGACGCCTTGGCCTTCTGAGCATCCTTGCCCTTGGGAGCATCCTTTGTCTTGGGAGCCGGGGCCGGTTTCGACGGGTCTTTCATGGAGAGGCTGATGCGCTTCTTCACAAGGTCTACCGCGAGGACCGTGACCATTACTTTCTGATAGACCTTCACCACTTCAGCCGGGTCCTTGATGAACCGGTCGGCCAGTTGGCTGATGTGCACCAGACCATCCTGGTGGACGCCGATATCGACGAAGGCGCCGAACGCGGTGACGTTGGTCACGATACCGGGCAGCCGCATGCCCTCTTGGAGGTCCTCCATCTTACGGACGCCTTGCGCGAAGCTGAAGACCTCGAACTGTTGGCGCGGGTCCCGGCCGGGCTTGGCCAGCTCTTGCATGATGTCGTTGAGCGTGGGCAGGCCGACCGTCTCGGTGACGTAGTCCTCCAGGCGGATCTTGCGGCGCAGCGAGTCGTTCTTCATCAGCTCGAGCACGGAACAGCCGGCGTTGGTCGCCATCGCGTCCACCACGTGATAGCTCTCCGGGTGCACGGCGCTGGCGTCGAGCGGGTGGGCGGCGTCCTGGATGCGCAAAAAGCCCGCGGCCTGCTCGAAGGCCTTGGCCCCGAGGCGGGGGACCTCTTTGAGGTCCGCGCGCGAGCGGAAGGGGCCGTTCGCGTTGCGGTAGCTGATGATGTTCTGGGCCAGTTGGGGCCCCAGGCCGGAGACGTACTGGAGCAGTTGCTTGCTGGCGGTATTGACCTCGACGCCCACGCTGTTGACGCAACTGACGACCACGTCGTCGAGGCTCTGCTTGAGCATCCCCTGGTCCACGTCGTGCTGGTACTGGCCGACGCCGATGGACTTGGGATCGATCTTGACCAGCTCCGCCAGCGGGTCCATGAGCCGCCGCCCGATGGAGACCGCGCCGCGGACCGTCACATCCTGATCGGGAAACTCCTCCCGGGCCACGTCCGAGGCGGAATAGACCGAAGCGCCGCTCTCGTTGACGACGACCACCGGGATGCTGGAGGGCAGGTTGATGCCCCGCACGAAATCCTCGGTCTCGCGGCTGGCGGTGCCGTTGCCGATGGCGATCGCGCCGATCTCGAACTTCTCGCACAGGGCCAGGATCTTGATCCCCTCGGCGGATCCCGGCTTCTCGGCGTGGTGCAGGTAGACGACATCCGAGTACTTCAGTTGCCCCTGGCGGTCCAGGCAGACGACCTTGCACCCGGTCCGGAAGCCCGGATCGATCGCCAGGACGCTCCTGCGGCCCGAAGGCGGCGCCAGCAGCAATTCCCGCAGGTTCTCCGCGAAGACCCGGATGGCCTCCTGATCGGCCCGCTCCTTGGTCTCCATCAGGATCTCCGTCTCCATCGAGGGGGCCAGGAGCCGTTTGTAGCCGTCAAGAGCGGCCTCGCGCACCAGTTCCGCGCAGGGCGAAGGCGCCTCAAGGAACAGGGTTTCGAGGATACGCGTCGCCTGGTCTTCCGGCGCACCGACCTGCAACCGCAGGAACCCGTCGCGGGCGCCGCGGCGCATGGCCAGAATCCGGTGCGAGGGGGCCTTGGCGACCGTCTCTTCCCAGTCGAAGTAGTCCTCGAATTTGCACCCTTCGGCCTCCTTGCCGGCCACGACCTTGGTTCGGAACGTTCCCTCCTGGTGGAACAGCTCACGGATGCGGGTCCGCGTCGTCTGGTCTTCGTTGACCCACTCGGCAATGATATCCTTGGCGCCCGCCAGGGCCGCCTCGACCGATTCGACGCCTTTTTCCGCATCGACAAATGCGGCCGCCTCCGCGAGCGGATCGGTGGCCGGGTCCTGGACCAGCACCAGCGTGGCCAGCGGCTCCAGGCCCTTTTCGCGGGCCATCGTGGCGCGGGTACGCCGTTTCGGCCGGTAGGGCAGGTAGATGTCTTCCAAGGCGGTCATCGTCGCCGCCTGGGCGATCTGGGCCTTGAGCTCATCGGTGAGCAGGCCCCGCTCCTGAAGGGAGTTGACAATGGCCTCGCGCCGGGCGTCCAGCTCCGCAAGCTGGGTGAGCCGCGTGCGAATGGCGGTAATGGCGACCTCGTCCAAACTGCCGGTCGCCTCTTTGCGGTATCGTGCGATGAACGGAACCGTGGCTCCGCCTTCCAGCAGTTCGGCCGTCGCCTGCACCTGGCCGGGCCGGACGGACAATTCTGCCGCGATCTGTATCGTATGTGCCGGATTCAATGGTCGATCCTTCGAATAGGTCATCTTCATTCCTCGCACCCACCTTGCGTGCGAACTCCGAGAATATAACGAAAGTAGTTGGAAGTTTGAAGTGTGAAGTTGGGGGGTACATGCGGGCTGAGAAAAGGGGACATTCTACTTTTCCTTCCCAAAGGGGGAAAAGGAGAATGTCCCCTTTTCCGGCGGGAGTCTGGCCCGGGCTGGGCCGCCCGGGCAGGAACGGTCATGCCCCCACACCCGGGGGCGCTCTTGCCGGGAGGGCGGGGACCGGGTATACTGGGGGCTGAGATGACGAGTCCTTGAGAACAGGATTTTGGGCCGGAACGTATTCAACAAGTAAAAAGTGAAAGGGAAAAAGTAAAAAGGAAGGAGCAGCGCTTTTGCCTCTTGACTTTTTACCTTTTACCTTCTTTCAAGGAGGCCGGACTTGACGACCACCCGCACCGAGAACCCGCGCATCGCGCCCCTCAAAGAGAATCTGCAGAACGTCATTTACGGCAAGGGCGACTGCATCGACGTGATGATCGTCGCCTTGCTGGCAGGGGGGTCGGTCCTGATCGAGGACGTCCCGGGCGTGGGCAAGACCACGCTGGCCAAGGCCCTGGCCAAGAGTCTGGACGCCAAGTTCCACCGGATTCAGTTCACACCCGACCTGCTGCCGGCGGACATCCTGGGCTCGTCCGTTTACAACCCCGTCAGTGGGGATTTCCGCTTCGAGGCGGGCCCGATCTTCTGCAATATCCTGCTGGCCGACGAGATCAACCGGGCGTCGCCCCGGACGCAGTCGGCGTTGCTGGAGGCCATGAACGAGAGCCAGGTGACAATCGAGGGCCGGCGCCGGCCGCTGGCGCAGCCGTTTCTGGTGATCGCGACGGAGAACCCCATCGAGTTCCATGGGACGTACCCGCTGCCCGAAGCGCAGTTGGATCGCTTCCTGGTCCGGGTGGCCCTCGGTTATCCCGCGGCCGACGTGGAGGTCGATATCCTCAAGTCCCACGCGCGAACGCACCCGCTCGACCGGATCGGCCCTGTCCTCGACCTGGAGCAGGTCCGGCAGGTCCAGCAGGAGGTGACGAGCGTGCACGTGGATGACAGCATCCTCCAGTATATCGTCGAGATCGTGCATGCCACGCGTCACGACAACCGCTTGGGGCTCGGGATCAGCACCCGCGGCTCGCTCATGCTGTCCCGGGCGGCGCAGGCGCACGCGTATTTCGAAAGCCGCGACTACGTGATCCCGGACGACGTGCTGTGGTGCGCCCCGCACGTGCTGCCGCACCGGGTGCTCCTGACCTCCAAGACCCGCTACAGCGGCGCCGGGGCGCGGCAGATCATCGCGGAGATCATCGGCCGGATCAAGGTGCCGGTCTGAAACGTGAAGTTTGAAGTGTGATGTTTGAAGTGTGAAGTCAGAAACCAGTCCTATGAAATCGACCATCAAACATCAACCATCCACAATCCACATCTGTTTCGCAGTGACGGATGCCGGCCGGGTGATCCTGCGCGGCATCGGCTTCATCGCCCTGGCGGCTCTGATCATCCCGGCCTTCGATGTTCTGTCGGTCCTCGTTTGCGTTCTGCTCATGGCCCTGGCGGTCGGCTTTGTCTTTCGGCCCCGCGTCCTCATCCTCGGCCATCTGCCCGAGCGGATCGTCGCGGGACGGACGGCGCACCTGACGTACACGATCAAGAACGTCGGACGGCTGCCCGCCTACGATCTGCGCGTGCGGTTTCGCCGGCTGCCCGAGGGGATCGAGCAGGTGGCGCCACCGCCGGTGACCCCGCGCCTGAGGCCGGGACAGACGGTCGAAGCGGCGCTCGCCCTTCGACCGACCCGGCGGGGTCGCTACCGCCTCCGGCCGCCGGTGTGCGAGTCCAGCTTCCCGTTCAACCTCTTTCATTTCGGCCTTCCGGGCGGCGCCGAGGAAGACGTGATCGTTCTGCCGGCGTTCGCGCGGCTGGAGCTGGCACTGCCGTACGTGAGCCGCCCCGTGAACGCCAGCAGTTTGCGGCCCGCCGGCCGGACGGGGATTTCGCCGGAGTACATCGGCAATCGGCCCTACCAGCCGGGCGACCCCCCGCGCCGGATCGATGTCCGCGCCTGGGCGCGCCTTTCCGTGCCGGCCACCAAGGAGTACGACGACGATCTGGACAACTACGCGGCCCTGGTCCTGGACACACGCCTGACCGACAGGACAAGGAGAGGGTCACAAGGTCGAAAAGGCCGACGACGCTCCGGCCTTCTGACGTTCTCACTTTCTCGTCTTCTTGGCTCGCCGCGTTCGACCGCGTCTCTCGTCCCGGGGGCCTCCGGCTTCTTCGACCGCGAATTCGAGGACGCCGTCAGCCTCTGCGCCTCCGCGGCGTACACCATGTACGGGGACTGCCAGATCGATCTGTTGCTGGCGGGGACCGAGCTGCACCTGCTGACGTCCACGCCCCGGGCGATGCGCCTGGACCGCCTCCACGAGGCCCTGGCGGTCGTCGAGTCCGCGGACGACTACACCGCCGAGCAGATCGGTCCGCTGCTGGAAGACCGACTGAGTGAGATTTCCGAAGTCCTTTTCATCGTGGGACGCTGGGACCGCACCTATCAGCGCGTGGCGGAGATGGCCGAGCAGGCCGGCTGCCACTGTACGGTCCTGCTGGCGGGGGAACGGCGCCCCGAAGCACAAGACGGAAGTCGGAAGACAGAGGACGGCGGACAGAGGGCAGAGGACGGTGCCGGCCTCCGTCGTCCGTCCTCTGTCCTCCGATCGGTGGCCGGGCGGAGGGACGCGCCATGATGATCCAGCGGCTGATCGCCGTCGTGATGATCCTGGGCAGCTCGATGCTGACCGCCTGGGCGTCCGGGGACATTGCCTTCCCGGCGATCCTGTGCATGCTGGGCCTGTTGGGCGTACAGCGGCGGTTCGCCTGGGACATCCGCCCGGAGCGGCATTTCATCACGCCGTTGTTGTTGCTCCTGCTGGCCGTCCTCTTTGCGCTGCACTGCCACTACGCCCACGTCCGGACCGACCAGGCCGCGGCCTTTGCCTGGCAGACCATCGCCCGCTACTTCCTGGCCTCGATGATTCTCCTGCTGTTCCTGCGGCCACAATACGGAGGACGGAGGACAGAGGGCAGAGGACGGCGCCGTCCTCCGTCGTCCGTCCTCTGTCCTCCGATCGGCGGTTTGCCGGCCTCGCTGGGACTGTTCCACCTGGCCAGCGTGCTGGCGGCCGGACAGGTCCTGCTGCTCGACGACCGCTACGTCGTCTTTCGTCTGTCCGCGTTGCTCAGCGTCACCCTGGTTCTGCTCTACGCGATGGCCGGGACGCAGGAGGAGGAAGGTAAGAAGGTAAGAACGGGAGAACGTAGGGGCAACCCCTCGTGGTTGCCCTCGGAAGGGCAGGCACAGGGGCCTGCCCCTACACCTTCCTACCCTCCTACCTTCTTACCTTCTGGTCTTCACGCGTCCCTCTTTGCGAACGGCGCCGCACTCCTGCTGATCGCCATCAATCTGGGCTGGATCGGCGGGTCGGTGCTGTTTCGGTACGTCGAAGTCATCAACTTCCTGCCGACCTGGCTGTCCCGCGGCGCGATCGCCCTGGAGGCCACGGGAGCGGAGGCCGCCCGCGTCGGGTTCTCGACCAGCGGCAAGCTCTCGACCGTCCTGGCGATCAAGGAAGAGGCCGACACGGCGCCGGTCCTGACCGTCACCGGCAGCAATCCGGGCTATCTGCGGGCCATGGCCTTCGAGACCTACAATCAATCGGCCTGGCACGATCTGTCCTATCGGGAGGCGCTCACGGGCGAGCAGAATACGCCCTTCGGGGTGACGATTCTCAGTCGCATGTACCTGTTCCGTCTGCACGAGGCCCAGACCTCCCGGGAGGTGATCGTTCGCCACGAATCGAGCGTCGGCGAGGCCATGTTCACGCCCCTGGGGACGCATCTCGTGGAAGCTCCGTTTCAATTCATGATGCGGGACGACGACGAGATCGTCAACTCGCCCCACGTACGGAACCGCCACAGCTACCGGGCCGGGTACACCGCCACGGCCGTGGGGCGTCCGCCGGCCGGCTCGCAGTTACGGCGGATGCTGGAGTCGCCCCGGCCGCTCGATCTGCGGCGCATCCGCCCGTTGGTGAACCGGATCTTCGCCGGATGCACCACCACGGCCCAGAAGATCGAGGCGGTCACCCGGTACTTCCACACGAACTACACCTACCAGCTCGGATTGGAGGTCCCGCTCGACCAGGACCCGCTGAACTACTTTCTGCTGGAGGCCGCCAGCGGCTACTGCGAGTACTTCGCTTCCGGCGCGGCGGTCCTGCTGCGGCTCGTCGGGGTGCCGACCCGCTATGTCACCGGTTTTCTGGTGACCGAGCAGGGCGACGACCGCCGCACCTGGATCGCGCGCAACATGGACGCCCACGCCTGGGTCGAAGCCTGGGACCGGGAGCAGCAGCAGTGGGTCATCGTGGAAGCCACGACACAGGAAGGGCTGGAGGACGTGTCTCTGGCCGACGAGCTGGCGCGCGGCGCCGGCAGCGGGCGTCCGTTCCTGACGCAACTGGCACAAGCCCTGTACGAGTACGGCCTGCTCGGCGTGCTGGGCTGGCTCTTCGTATCGCATGGCCTGGCGACCGGCGTGGGCCTGGCGCTGCTGTTTCTGGGTGCGGCCGTGTTCGTCGCTCGTCGCTCGTCATCCGACCGCCGCCCGCGCCGGGCCGCCGGGGACGAGCGACAGGTCATGCTCCGCAAGCTCCTGGCCTTCGTGGACCGCCAGGCGCGTCGCCGCGGCTACCGCCGCCGGGCCGAAGAGACCCTCCACGCCTTCGCGGACCGCATCCGTGGCTCGTGGCCCGTGCCTCGTGACCCGGGGCACGGGTCAGGGGTCACCGGCCACGGGTCACCGGTCACGAGGGACGAGGAACGAGGGACGAGCGACGGACCCCGCCTCGCGGACTGGTACCTCCGGTACGCCGGCCTGCGCTACTGTCGCGCGCTCGATCCCGCCCACGTCACGCAGCTGCAGCGACTCGCGCACGAGCTGCGCCGCCGTTTGTAGTGTGCTCGTACGAGCATAAGATCGCGTCTGCCGACGCCATTACCAGCCAGGCCTTCCGGCCTTATCTCAAACAAACATGTCATTGCGAGTGAGGCTCGCCGAGCGTGGCAATCTCTGCCTGTCGCCGGGGAGATTGCTTCGTCGTCCTCGGCGCGAAACGCCGCTGCGCGTCGGGCCTCCTAAGAAACTGGCGGTTTGGGTGCCATGTCTACGGCTTTGCGCAGACATGCCTACGAGGCGTAGGCACGGTACCCTGGCGCAACGGGCGGTAGCCCCCCAAGAAGACCGGATGGCCGCGGGGGGAATACGAAATTCCAAATCCCAGAATCCGTCCGATCCGTCCGATCGGACGGATCGGGTGCTTCCGCTCCCGAGGCGGCGAATGGAATCCGGTGCTTCTGCCCCGAAGAAGTGGTCCGTGGCCCGTGCCCCGGGTCACGGATCACGGGTCACGATTCAGGGGTTTGGCGCGGTCTGCCCTCGGGACGGTGTCGTGCTGTCGGGCTCGTCCCGATCCCAGGTCACGGGCTCGGCGCCCGGCGCGGACAGGCCCCGGCGCGGGAGGAGAGAGCCCTCCAGCCGGTAGAGAGCCACGAGCGCCTTGAAATAGTTGGCGCTGGCGCGGACTTCGGCGATCTGGCTGGCGACGAGGTCGCGCTGGGCCTGGGCGACGAGCAGCGAGGTGGATTTGCCGACGCGGAACTTCTCCGTTTCGACGCGGAGTTTCTCCTCCTGGAACTGGCGCGTGGCGGCGGTGGCGGCGATCTGCTCGTGCAGGCTGGTCACGATGACATGGGCCGAGCGGACATCGACCTGGGCGAGTTGGGTCAGGTTTTCCAGGGCTTTGATCGACTGCTGTCTGGAGATGACCGCCCGCGTGTGCCGGGCCCGCGCGGCGCGATTGCCCAGCGGCAGTTCCAGGACCAGCCCGCCTTCCACATCATAGCTTTCCTGGTTCAGATCGCGGACCGCATCGACAAAAGTCTCGGCGTATCCCGTCTTGCCAAAGGTGATGAAGGCGTCCAGGCGAGGCAGCAGGCCGTTGCGGGTCCGCACGACCTCCAGCTCGCCTCGTTGGATCAACAGGCGAGCTTGATTCAGGTCCGGCCGCATCTTCAGGGCCACTTGAACATGCTGCTCGACGGGATCGAGCGGCGTCTCGGGCAGCTCGATCCGGTACTCCAGGAGGATCTCCGTTTCCCAGTTGATCGTCGGGGGCGGGTTCAGCAGACGCAGGAGGTTCAGACGCTCCCGGGCCAGACTGGTCCGCGCCGTAATCAGGTTCTCCCGCCGCAGTGCCAGCTCCGCCTGCGCCGCGGCCAGTTCCGTCTCGGCGAGCGTGCCGATGTGGATCCGCTCCTGCGCCTCGGCCCTCTGCTGCTCGGCCAGACGCAGGGAGTCCGCATAGATCGCGATCTGACGCTGGGCCATCGCGTAATCCCAGAAGCTGGACTCCACCTGCTCCACCAGCACTTCCGTGAACCCGCGCAGCTCGTACTCGGAGATCTGCGTGTCGATCCCGGCCTGGTGCACCCGGGCCAGATTCGCGCGGACGCTCTGGCCGCGCAGCAGCGCCTGGCTGACCGTGACGCCGAGACGATTGGAGACGAAGGTATTGTCGTAGAGCGACGAATCCATGGAACTGGTCGTAGCTGTCAACCCGACGGCGGTGCCGCCGGGAAAGAGCTTGTCCACCGCGATTGCGCCGATCGTGCTGTCTACGGTCACCGAGGTATCCACGCCGCTGGCGGCGCGGGAAGGGCGGTCGGCAATGCTGCGTCGCTGGGACACCTGCCCGCTCAACACCGGATCGAAGATGGCCCGTTCCTCTTCTTCGATCGTGCGGCGGATCTCGGGCGCCGTGCGCTGCACGATCAGGGCCTTGTTGTTCTCCAGGGCCAGCAGGACGGCCTGCTGCACGCCGATCCGCAGCGGCTCGACCGGCGGGGAGGCGGACGCCTCGTGGGCTGGAGTCTGGGCCGCGGCCAAGACGCACAGAGGAATGAAGGCACAGAGAATCATGCCGGCAGAATAGCGACACCGCGCCAGCGGCCAGATCAATTCCAGGCACCCAAGCCGAAACAAATTCCAAATTCCAAGCACCAAACTTCGGGGAAATTCCAAGCACCAAATCCCAAATCCCAAACAAATTCCAAACGGAAGAAAATCCAAAATTCCAAACGGCGCCGCCGCATGGCGACAGCGTTTTGAACCTTGGTGCTTTGGATTTTGGATTTGTTTGGGATTTGGAGTTTGGAATTTGGTGCTTCCGCCCCTGGCGGCGTTTGGGACTCGGGACTTGGAGCTCGGAATCTCATATTGCTTTGGCGTCATGCTTGCTTGGACCTCTTCTTACTGGGCGCTGTCGGAAGCGGTGCCGGGCGTGCGGCGCTCGAAGAGCGAATAGACGACCGGGACGAACACGAGGGTAATCAATGTGGAGCTGAGCAGTCCGCCGATCACGGCCCGGGCCATGGGGGCCTGGGCTTCGCCGCCTTCCCCGAGCCCCAGGGCCAGGGGCACCAGGCCGATGACCGTGGTCAGCGCCGTCATGAGGATCGGCCGCAGACGCCGGCGGCCGGCCTCCTCGATCGCCTCCCCCAGCCCCAGCCCGTCCCGGCGCCGCAGCAGGTTCGTGTGATCGACCAGCAGGATCGCGTTGTTGACCACGATGCCGCCCAGCATGATGCAGCCGATGAAGGACTGGATGTTGAAGGTGGTGCGCGTGAAAAAGAGCATGAGGATCACGCCGATGGCCGCCAGCGGCACCGAGAACATCACGACGAACGGATCGCGCAGGGACTCGAACTGGCAGGCCATCACCATGTAGACGAGCACCAGGGCCAGAATGCAACTGAACAGCAGCTCGCGGAACGACTTCTGCTGCTCCTCGTAGTCGCCGCCGAAACCGATCGAGAACCCCGCCGGCACGGGCACGGCGCGGAGCCGCGCGCGGAGATCCGCGAGGACCGACCCCATGTCCCGGCCGCTGATCTCCCCCTGGACGGTGATCGTCCGCTCCTGGTCCTTGCGCTGGATCAGCACGGGTCCGCTGCGTGGGACCACGTCCACGACGTTGCGCAGGACGACCGGCTGTCCGTCCGTGTTGGTCAGGGTCAGGTCGAGGATGTCCCGCAGGTCGGATTTCTCCGCGTCCCGGAGTTTGACGAGAATGGTGAATTCATCGCCGGACTGGCGATAGTAGCCCGCGCGAGTCCCGGAGAGGATCGTCTGCAGCGCGTTGGCGATCCGGGCGACGGTCAGATGCATGTCCGCGGCCTTTTGCCGGTCGATGACGATCAATTCCTCGGGCCCGCCGGGATCGCGGCTGAGCCGGGTGTCGGCGACGCCCTCGACCTCCTCCACGATCTCCCGTACGCGCCGGGCCAGCACGTCGGCCGTCGCGAAATCATGCCCGCGCACCTCCACCTCGATCCGGTTGGCGGACGACGAGCCCAGGCGCAGGACGAACAACCCCTGGCTGGTCCGGGTCCGGACGGTCACGCCCGGGATCCCGCTGAGCCGGCGCCGCAGGTCATCGGCGACCTGCTGGCTGGAGCGCGTCCGCTGGGCCTGGGGTACCAGGGAGATGCGGACCTCGCCGGTATGCCCGCCCGAGCCGCGATACTGCGAGCCCCCGACGCTGGTGACGACACTGCGGATCTCGGGCACCGCCTCCGTGACAAGCGCCTCCAGGACGCGGAATTGGCGATCGAGCACCTCCAGTCGCGTGCCCACCTGCATCTCGGCTTCCACGCGGACTTCGCCTTCATCCGTGGCCGGCATCAGTTCCGCGCCGACATAGGGGATCAGCAGCAGGGTGGCCCCCAGGGCGACCGTCGCCCCCATGGTCACGAGCACGCGGTGCCGCAGGGCCGCGTGCAGAAACCGTTGGTAGGTGTTCTCCAGGTTCTCCAGCAACCGGCTGCTGCCGTCGTAGAGCCGCCGGCGGATCGTGCGCCGGCCGGTCGCCGGCCGGGTGGGAGACAGGACCCGAGCGCACAGCATCGGCACCAGGGTCAGGGCCGCCGCCAGCGAGCACACCAGAGAGAAGGCGACCACGATCGAGAGCTGTTTGAACATGACGCCCGACATGCCCCGCATGAAGACCAGGGGCAGGAACACGGCCATCGTCGTCAAGGTGCTGGCAATGACGGCCGTGGTCACTTCCTCGGCGCCCTCCACGGCCGCCCGCCCCAGAGGCCGGCCGGACTCGCGCAGACGATAGATATTCTCCAGTACGACGATGGCGTTGTCCACCAGCATGCCGATGCCCAGCGCCAGGCCGCCCAGGGTCATCAGGTTCAGCGTCAGACGTCCGAAATACAGCAGGGCGAAGGTCGCGATGATCGAGACGGGAATCGCGGTGGCGATGATGACCGTGCTCCGCAGGTTGCGCAGGAAGAGCAGGAGAATGCCGACGGCCAGCAAGCCGCCGTAGATGGCGGAGCGGCTCACGTTCTGGATCGACCGCTGGATGTAGTCCGAGCTGTCGATGATCGGAACGATGGTGAGCTGCGGGATGTCCCGGTTGATCCGCTCCAGCTCCCGCAGGGCGCCGCGGGCCACCTCGACCGTGTTGCGGCCCGACTGCTTGCTGACCGACAGCCATATTCCGGGAACCCCGTTCACCCGCACCAGCCGGGTCACCTTCGTCCAGGAGTCCTCCACGGCCGCGATTTCCCGCAACTGGATGGGCACCCCCTGGCGCATCGCGATGACCGTGTCCTGCAACTGGCGCAGGTCCGTATACTCGCCGGGGGTGCGGATGGTGATTTCGAGATTGCCGCGCTCGATCTGTCCGGCCGGCACGTTCACGTTGCCCGCCCGGATCTGGGCGACGATCTGGTCCAGGGGGATGGCTAGGGCGTTGATTTTGGCGGGGTCGAGCAGGACGTGGATCTCGCGTTCCAGGCCGCCGCGGATGTCCACCGCCGCCACGCCGGGAACCCGTTCGAGCCGGTACTTCACTTGTTCTTCGATAATCAGACGGGTCTGCACCGGGTCGAGGTTGCTGGAGGCGCCGAGGTACAGGATGGGAAACGCGGCGAGATCGTACTTCCGCAGGGTAGGCCGGTCCGCCTCCTCGGGCAGACGGTCGAGGATCCGGTCCAGGCGGTCGCGGATGTCGTTGGCCGCGGTGTCGAGATCCGTCCCCCAGGCGAACGTCACGCGGACGCTGCCGTTGCCCTCGACGGCGGTCGCGGTCACCTCCTCCACGCCGGGCACCGAGCTGATCGCCTGCTCGAGGGGACGCACGATCAGCTCTTCGACCTCCTCGGGGCCGGCGTTCGGGTACGCGCAGGACACGCTGATGGTCGGGTAGGTGATGTCCGGCATCAGGTCGATGGGCAGCCGCCACAGCGAAATCCCGCCCAGCACGATCACGATCAGGACCACCATGATCGTGAAAATGGGCCGATGGACGGAGAAGTGCGAGACGTTCATCGCGGGCCTCCCGACGCCGGCCGGTGGCCGGAAACTCGAAGCACGAAAGTCGACACCGCGCACGCGGAGAGATCCATCCGAAACAAATTCAGAACGGAAGAAAACCCGAATGACCCCAACGCCGGCGCCCATCGGGAGATCCGTCTGGAATCGTCCGTTATTCTGGTCATTGGGGTGTCTTTCGTATTTCGGATTTCGAATCGGGAATTTCCTGCGGCTCGGGTAACCTCAGACGCGACCCGTTTTCCACCAGATGGTTGCCCAAGGTCACGACCGACCCCCCAAGCGCCGGCTCCACCACTTCCACGACTTCGCCGTTGGCGATCCCGACCGTTATCGGCACGAAGCGTGCCTGCGGGGGTGCGTCTGGAGACGGCCCCTTTTGCACCGCGGGGCTCACGGTGGCAGGGGGCGTCTGCTCCACGAGGAAGACCCCTTCCCGTCCGGCCCGGCGGACCAGGGCGCTGAAGGGGACCAGGGTCGCGTTCTCGTGTGTGGCGAATTCGACCTGGGCCCGCACGAACATGCCGGGTTTCAGCGAGTGCTCGGGGTTGGGGACCTCGATTTCGACGCGGGCCTGCCGGGAGGTCTCCCGCAGCAGCGGCGCGATCCGCCGGATACGGCCCGTGAACGTTTGGCCGGGATAGGCATCCGTCGTGACTTCGGCGCGTTGCCCGATCTGCATCTTGGGATAGTCCCGCTCGATCACGAAGACCACCGCCACCAGCGGATTGTTCTCGAGGATCGACACGATCGGCTGGTTCATTTGGACCAGGGCGCCCTCATCCACGAACCGCTCCCCGACCACACGGTTGGGATCGCCCGCCTTCCAGAAGGCCCGCACCTGGGTATACGACAGTTGCAGTTTCGCGGCCTCCAGGGCCGCCTCCTTCTGCGTCACCTGGGCCTGCGCGACCTTCGATTGCGTCTGGCTGGCCTGGTACTGGGCCGCCGCCGCGTCCAACTCCGCGGCCGAGGCGATCTGTTTCTCGCGCAGGGCGATGATCCGCTCGTGCTCGCGGCGGGCTAGGTCCAGGGCACTGGCCGCGTTCTCCGCGTTGGCCTTGGCCACCAGCAGCTCCGCGGCGGCCTGTTCCACCTGCCGCGCGAACTGCTCATCATCGAGCACCGCGATCACCTGGTCGCGGTGGACGGGGTCCCCGATGTCCACGAGCAGCTCCTTGAGCCAGCCGGCCGCCTTGGACGCGACCACGAACTGCGATTGCGGCACCAGCGATCCCGTGAAGACCCCCACGTCCCGGATCGTGTCCCGACGCACCGGCTGCACCTCCACCGCCACCGCCGCCCCCGTCCGGTCGGGACGCCCCGTGCCGCCGGAGGCCGCGATCCGCCGACGGACCTCCCAGCCGACCGCGCCCAGGGCGAGGACGACCAGTACACCGAACAGCAGTTTCTTCATTCCCACATTCCTAACAGAAGCTGAGTATGACCATCATCTCGATCCGTTTCGCGAGGGGCGTGTCGAAGAGCAGAAGGGGACGCTCTACTCTTGCTGCGGTCCTCTGTTCCCTGTGCCGGTCGGCGGAGAAGAAAGGAGAATGTCCCCGTTTCCCCCACGTCCGGAATCCATCATTGCACCTGGCCATCGACCACCTGTTCCTGTCCCTCTACTCTAAACTGCCATTTGAGATTGTCAACAGGCAACATGGTACGGCCGAGCCTGGATCGGACCGCAGGCCCGTTGGACCGGGAGGCGGAAGCACCACACCGCTGACGCGGTGTGCTTCAGACTACGCCGCGGGGGCGGCTCCGGGTTCGGGTTCGGGTTCCATGGCTTCGTGGCTCGGGCGGCTCAGGAGTCCGAGATAGACCAGGCCCCGGCGGACGTCGTCGACGAGCAGATACAGGGACGGGATGATGAGCAGCGAGATGCCCGTGGCGAAGAGGATGCCGAAGCCCAGAGAGATCGCCATGGGAATCATGAACTGGGCCTGCCGCGACTTCTCGAAGATCATGGGAGCCAAGCCCCCGAAGGTGGTCAGGGTCGTGAGCAGCACCGGGCGGAAACGCCGCACCCCGGCCTGGTAGATCGCCTCGTGCGGGGACGCGCCTTCGCGGCGCCGGCGGTTCGAGTAGTCGATCAGGATCAGCGAGTCGTTGACGACCACGCCGCACAACGCGACGATGCCCATCAGGCTCATCAGGCTCAGGGCATAGCCCAGCAGGATGTGACCCAGGACCGCCCCGACGATCCCGAAGGGAATGGCCACCATCACGATCAGCGGCTGGAAATAGCTGGCGAACGGAATCGCCAGCAGGGCATAGATGGCGAACAAGGCCAGTTGCAGACCGCTGAAGAGCCTGGCGGTGCTTTCCTGCATATCTTGTTGGCGGCCTTCCCAGGAGTAGGACAGGCCCGGGAAATCGCGGGCCAGTTGCGGCAGGATTTCCGCATTGAGCGTGGCTTGGACCTGGCTGGTCTGGGAGATCGGTTCGACGTTAGCCGTGACGGTGACGACCCGCCGGCCGTTGCGGCGGTTGATGGCGGTGTAGGAGCGTCCGGGCTCCACCTGGGCAATCTCGACCAGCGGCACATCCCGCCCCGACGGCGTGCGGATCAGCAGTTGTTCCAGATCGTGCTGGCGCACCCGCTGGTCGCGCGGCAGGCGGACCTTGACGCGGACCTCGTTGCGCCCCCGTTGCTGGCGCAGCGCGTCGGCGCCGTGGAAGGCATAGCGCAGTTGCCGGGCCAGGGCCTGCTGGGTCAGGCCCAGGCTGTGGCCCTGCTCGTTGAGGCTGTAGTTCAGTTGCCGTTTGCCGGGGGTGTAGCCATCGTCGATGTCGGTGACGCTGGAGAAATCGGCCAGAATGCCGGCGAGGGTTTCGCTGGCGCGGTCCAGCACGTCGATCTGGCGGTGGCTCAGCTCAATGGACAGGGCCGCCCCGCGGCCGGGACCGCCTCGGTCCGCCTCGTACCGCAGACTTTCCAATCCCGGGATCGGCCCGGCGTGCTCGCGCCAGAGTCCGGTCAGTTGGGTCGTGCTGATGGGGCGCACCCGCGGCGGGGTCAGGTAGAGCCGGACCTCGACCTCGTTCTCGTTGATGCTTGTGAAGACGCCCTCGACCAGCTCTTCGCCCCCGTGGGCGGCGACGACCTCGGCGGCCGCCTTCTCGAGCCGCTGCGCGACTTGCTCGACCCGCGCCAGGGGCGAGCCGTAGGGCAGGATGGCTGTCACGACCGAGATATCCGATTCGACGCGCGGCATCAGGATCAGCCCGATGCGCCCGCTGTTGACGTAGCCCAGAATGAAGATCAGGACCGCCACGGCCAGCGCGAGAGCGATCATCCGAAACCGCATGCACAGGGCCAGCAGCGGCATGTACAGCCTGCGGATGACCCCGTCGAGACCTTTGGCGAAGCCGCTCTGCACGCGCGTCAACAGCCCGGTGCGTCCCGGCGCCGCGCGGCTGTGACCCAGGTGGCAGGGCAGGATCAGCAGGGCCTCCACCCAGGAAATCGCGAACGTCGTGATGACCACATAGGGAACGACCCGCCAGATCTTGCCCATCATCCCCGGGATGAAGCACAGCGGCAGGAACGCCACGATATTGGTCAGGATGCTGAACGTCACCGGCAGCAGCACCTCGCGCGTTCCGAGGATGGCGGCCTCGACGAGACTCCTGCCGCGCTGGCGATGCTCGTAGATGTTCTCGCCCACGACGATGGCGTCGTCGACCACGATGCCCAGCGCGACGATGAACGCGAACATGGACATCATGTTGATGGTGACGTTGAGCATCGGCAGGAACAGGAAGCAGCCGATGAACGAGATCGGAATCCCCATGACGACCCAGAAGGCCAGGCGGAACTCCATGAACAGCCCCAGCAGCAACACGACCAGGGTCAGGCCATAGAAGGCGTTCTTCAGGAGCAGCTCCATCCGCTGGCGATAGATGTCCGAGCGGTCGTTGTTGATGACCCAGTCGACGCCGGGGGGCAGGTTCTGTTCGATGGTCTTCATCGCGTCGCGTACGGCGGCGGAGACGCCGATCGGCGTTTGCGTGCCCACGCGGTAGACCGCCAGGCCCACCGCCTGTTTGCCGTTGTAGGTGGCGTACTGATCGACTTCCTCGAACGTGTCCGTGATCCGGGCCACGTCGCCCAGGGACAGGACCGCGCCCTGGGCGGTGGTGATCAGCGGGATCGTGGCGAATTCGCGGGCCCACTGGCGGCGCTCGTTGACCCGCAGCAGGATGTCGCCGCCCTCGGTATCCAGGCGGCCGCCGGGGATCTCGACCGAGGTCTGGCGAATCCGCTGGGCGACCTGCTCGAGCGTCAGGTTGTACGCGCGGAGCGTGTCCTGGTCGATCTCGATGGCCACCTCGAAGCGCCGGGCGCCCTCCAGGTCCACCTGGGTGATCCGGGGGTCCATCAGCAGTTGGTCCCGCACCTGCTCGGCCAGCTCGCGCAGGACCCATTCGCTGGCGTCGCCGTAGATCTGCAGATCGAGCACGCCGCGGCGCATCATCACCAGGCTCACTTCCGGCCGCTCGGCATCTTCCGGGAATGTGACGATCCGATCGACTTCCTGCCGGAGGTCCTGGTAGACGCGCTGGTCGTCGGCCCCTTCCTCCAGCTCGATCTGGACCATGCCCATCCCCTCGCCCGCGATGGCAAAGACCCGTTTGACGCCGTCGATGCCGCGGACCCCTTCCTCGATGGCCAGGATGATGCCCTGCTCGACCTCTTGGGGGCTGGACCCGGGGTAGACGACCCGGACCGTCACCATGTCGAGGTCGAACTCGGGGAAGACCTCCTGCTTGATCCCCAGGGCCATGATGAGCCCGCCCACGATGAAGATCAGCATGATGAGGTTGGGCGTGACGCGATTGTACGTCATCCAGGCGATCCAGCCACGATGACGCGGATGCTCGTTGGGCCGGGTCTCGGTCATCGCTGTCCCCCCTCGATGGTCGGGCCGGCCGGCGGCGCGCCGCGGCTTTCGCCTCCCCCCGGCACGCGCAGCGGCATGCCCGCGACCGGGGCGGCGATATCCGTCAGCACCAGCTTTTCATTCTCCGTCAGCCCGCCGTCGACGTAGATGTGGGTAGGGCCGCGAAAGACGATTTGCACGGGTCGAATGTCGAGCTCGCCGGCGCCGTTCATGATCCAGACGGTGTCATCGTCGCGCACGTAGGGCCGCTCGATGGGGAACACCGCGTCCAACGTGCGGCCCTGGATCTCGGCCGAGACGAGCGAGCCGACGAGCACCTGCGGCTGGTCCCGATTCTCGGGGCGCAGGCAGAACGGATCGGCGATGCCGACCAGGACCTGGGTGAGCAGGCCCTGCGGCTCCAACTCGCCCAGCAGTCGCAGCACGCGGCCCCGGCGCGACCGCTCGGCGCCCCAGGCCATCGGATTGCGGATCGTCACCTCCGAGCCGAGATCGTCGTTCCTGCGCGGGATGGTGATCCACTGCAGCTCGTGCAGCGGCACCTTGACCCGCACCCAGGCCTCATCCGTCCCGATCAGGGTCACCAGATTCGACGTGAGCGAGACCGTGGCGCCGAGATCGACGCTCTTTTCCTGGACGATGGCGTTGAAGGGGGCGCTGATGGTACAACGGGCCAGATCGAGCTCGGCCCGCTGCAGGGCCGCCTGGGCCGATTCGTACGCGGCTTCGGCGGAGGCCCGTTGCGGCTCGCGCAGGACCATCTCCCGGTCGTCGTCATCCAACTCCTCGCCCAGCAGCTCGTATTCGCGCCGGGCGACCGCCTGGTTGGCCTGCTCGATCTTGAGGTCGCGCAGAGCCCGGACGACCTCGCTGCGGCGCTGGTGCACGGCAATCTCATAGTCCCGCCGGTCGATGGCGAAGAGTTGCCGGCCCGCCTCGACGTACGCGCCGGGCACCACGTCCGGGGCGATCTCGACGATCTGGCCCGTGACCTGGGGCCGCAGCATCACTTGCTGGGCCGGTATGACGGGCCCCATCTGCGTGACCGTCGTGGCACGCTGGCCCCGCTGGACGGGAGCGACCTGCACGAGTCGCGCCTGGGTGGGGGGCTTGCGCCGGACGGCCCGCGGGCTGGTCTGCATCTGGTATCGATAGAGCGCCAGGGCCCCCAGGATGAACGCCGCGGCGATCAGGAGCCGCAGTGTCAGGCCCACCAGCGTGCGAAACCACCGCCGCGGCTTCTTCTGCCGATCCTGTCTCACCCGATGATCTGCTGTCATTGAATTACCTTCCACGGATCTGGAGTTCTGCAAAATGGGGAGTTGGGCCTATTGTTCTTCTCGGAAATCCGCTTCCCGATTCTCCCCGCCGGCCCCGATCCGGGCCGTGTCCGCCGGCGGTGGGGTGGGAAAGAAAGAAATCGGGAAGCGGATTTCCGAGAAGAATCCATCCTGTTGGCGGCCGGAGCCCTCGGATGGGACCGGCGCCGGACACATCCGCTTCCCGATTTCTTTCTTTCCCAAGTAGGCCCAACTCCCCATTTTGCAGAACTCCAGATCCCCTATTCATCATCGATTTCCAAATCTTC
>VGYL01000010.1 GCA_016872975.1 Planctomycetota bacterium | reverse complement strand
AGCCGGCCCCAGGGCCTCCTGACCCTGACCCTCAGTGCCAACACCTGGGTCAAGACTCGCCTGTTGCGCATCCTCGGCCGAATCCCAGCAAAGGCCTGACCCGCCGATTTTTATGCAACGTTAGGGTCTACGCTGCCAGTAACGGACTCCGGCACGTTCGCATCTGCCACGCGATCGAAACTCCAATGCAACACAGGAGTAGCGCCCTGCCCCCAGAGGGGGCTTGCAACCGCCAGCGTGCAGATCAGGGTGGTGAGGCTCTGGTGTGAAGCCCGTTGGGGTGATGAACTGCTCATAGTGTGTCCTTCCGCGTGGGTTTCGCACTTCTGACCTTGCGTCGTGGTGCTCAGCTTTCGTCCTGCGCCGCTTCCTGGCGGGTTACGATCGGCACGTATCCCACTTCCAAGCCCGCGGGAGGAGCGACGAACAGAGCCGGATCCAGCGCGGCCAGTTCGCCACGGGTGGGCGGGGCCATGTAGTCCCGGTCAATGGGCCACGCCGCGTGGACCTTCTCGACGAGGGCCTGAAGCTTGGCCTTCTTTTCGGGACTGTAGTCATACTGCTGGAACGAAGGCTGGTCAACGAATCGATACCAATGGTATGTCACCACCGAACCATCCACGAGCGTAACCTTGTATGGGCCGCGTGAGGGTCCGGGATTCGTCCAGGCCCCACCCGCAGGCGACGTATAGGCGGGGCCCGGCTTTGCCAGGCGGAACTCCTTGGTCAGAAGATTCGTTTCCTCAGGCACGTCCGCTTCGGAAACGACGACGAGTTCGTTGCCCTGGTGCTTAAAATACTGCGGAAAACGTCCATCCGGATAGGCCTCGTTGGGCAACCACTGCACACCCCACACGTTATCCTCGAACACCTTGGTAGTGAACACGTTCTCAACACCATTGATCCTCTTGCCCGCCTGATCGAAACCGGGCATTCTCGTGCTCAAGGTGGACTTCCACTGCCCCTTCTCGTCGAAGCGGCCGGAGCACGGGGGACCACCATCCCGCCATGCCTTGAAGGCATCGTACAAGGCCGCCCTGGAATAGTACATGACGTCCTGCACCAGTCGGGCCTCTCCTTTGTCGTTCACCGGGAAGAACAGTTTGGGGATCTTGGAAAAGACGTCCCCTTTCGCATCTCTCGAGAGGAAGCACGGAACGGTATTGATCTCCATGGCGCCGCCACCCGAAAGCCCCGGCCGAGCGTCCAGGCCCCGTCCGTAGATAAAAGGGTAGTTGAACAGGCTGGCGATTTTGCTCCAGGTCTCAGGGATGTAGTAGGCCAAAGGACCTTTGAAGTTCGCGGCACTTAGAAAGAGAGTCCAGCTGTGATCGCCCGTCGGCAAATCGCCCGTGGTAGGCTCGGTGAAGGGCAGGGCCATGTATGCATACCCGAGAAACTCGCCGTTGGGATTGCCCTGAAATGGCAGGGCATCGGGCGGAATGAGCACCCGGTTGCTCAACTGGGCGATGCCCAGCCGGTTGTCGGGCAGAGCCTCGTCGTGGTAGAAGAAGCTCCACCCGGGCGATCCAATCTCATAGTCGTAGCATTGCGGCGTCGCATTCATGCTGAACTTGGGTGGCCCGTAACGAAAGTGGTTCCGCGCCCAATAGCCCAAGCCCCCTTCCAGAGTCTGAAAAACGCTCGAGTAGGTAGGGCCTCGTTTCGGCCAGTGGTCGCGTGCATGGGTGCCGACGGGGGCCAGGGGCTTGTCCTTGTTGTCGCGGTTGTCCGGCGTGATCCAGGTCCCCGCCAGACCGATCTGAAAACCGGCCAGCGGCTCGCGGATCAGCGGCCAGACCGCGGAGTAGAATCCCATGCCCGCCCCGTATTCAGCCGGATCGGAGGGCCGCGTCGCACTGTAGCCGATGTAGCCGTGCAAACCTCGGGAGTTTGGACGACTCCCGGCTGTGTATCTTCCGGAGTGGTCGTCTTCTCCTGACCTTCACACATCCGGCCCAGCGCGATGAGAGTCAAGACCGGGAGCAATGCCCTCTTGTTCATGATGGCCTCCTTCTAATAAATATGGATGCGAGTTGGCATCTCTGTTTTCAGTTGCCGGCAGTTTCACGGATCACATAGGCCTCTGCCCAATTGCCCAGAGCGTTCTTCCCATCGAAGACCAGCATCAGGCACCGGACATCCTTCAATGCGATGTCGATCTCCTTGGGGGGCGTGTCTTTCGTCATGTCGCGGCTGTCCCACAGAACCTTGTTGCGGAAGAAATCCCCGTTCTGCACGCGGAACCGCCCCTTGGCGTCTTCCGGACCGGCCGCATCCATCGCCACCGTGGCCCGGAAGCGGTCGGCGCGGTTGTTGACCTTGAACATCACAGCGCATTTTCCTTTTGCGCCGAAGCCCTTGTCGAAGGTGCGACCGGCGATCCGGATCGGTTCGCCGCCAAATGTCGCATCGTACACGGGCGCGTTGCCCGACTTCCAGATATAGAAGAGGTCGCTCAGATATGTCCGCCCTTTGTGAGTGACCGTGTACTTCTCCGGCGGCATCGGAGACGGCGCGGGCAGGGGCGGTCCCGGCCTGCCGACCTTGATCATGCGATGCTCGTGCTCGCCGAGGCTGTGGGCGGTGAAGGAATCCTCGAAGTCGCCCAGGTCCTCGGGGGCCCAGAGATCCCGCACCGGCTGACTCCCCGCCAGACCGATCTGGTCCCAGCGCACCGTGACGTCGGCCTTCTCCCGTCGCTTGTTGAGAAGCAGCACGGCGGTGGTCCCATCCGCCAAGGGCTTGTTGTAGACCTCCCGGCCGTCCTCATTGACGACCTTGTAGGCATGTATGCCGCGTGGGTCCTGATTCACAGCGATCGGTTCGGGCGCCGTCAGGATCCTCCGCGTCTGGTCGCTCATCGTACGCAGGTCGTTGCCGGCCATCAGGGGAGCGGCAAGCATGCACCACAGGCTGAAGTGCGCCCGGTCGGCGACCTCACGCCGGTCAGCTTCCATGTCCTTGAGGTTGCCGACCTGCAGCATGTCCGGATCATTCCAGTGACCCGGTCCGGCAAACTGCCACAGCCCGTTGAAGGCCGGATGAATGGCCCGGTCGCCGGCCGACGTTTCCGCACAGGCGTAGATCGAGCCCATCCAGGGATAGATGTCGTTCGACGTCCGCCATAGTTGGGCGAATTCCTTGCCGCCCCACGCCCAGGCGGCATTCCCGAAATCCGAGATGCTCAACACCATGGGCCGGCCCGTCGCCTCAATCCCCTTGCGAAAGAGCGCGTAGTCCTCCGCGCTCATTCTCCCGTTGCTCTCGGCGAAGCAACTGTCCATCTTAATGTAGTCTACCCCCCATTCGGCGAAGGTCTCCATGTCGATTCGCTCGAACCCAAGGCTTCCCGGCAATTGTTGGCAGGTCATCTTCCCCCGGTCCTGATAGATGCCAAACTTCAATCCCTTGCTGTGGATGTAGTCGCCGATGGCCTTCATGCCGCTGGGGAATTTCTCGGGATCCGCGACGAGGCGATCGTTCTCGTCCCGCTTGCTCGCCATCCAGGCGTCGTCGAGGACGAGGTACGTGTAGCCCGCATCCCGCATGCCCGAGCTCACCATCGCATCGGCAATCGCCTGAATCTGCTTCTCGTTGATATTTTTCTCGAACGCATTCCAACTATTCCACCCCCTCGGCGGCGTCAGGGCCAACCTGGAATCGGCCCGCAATGCTCGCGCCAAGGCATACCCAACCAGCGAGTAGGTCGCGGCGGAACCATTGTAGTGACAGTACCAGTGACCACCCAGACGCCGGTACTCATCACTCAGCGCCTTGGTCGGCAACACGTTGTCAGGCGTATCCTGGATGCTCTTCTCCTTCTTGACGCGCCGGTAGTTATTCGCCTCGATGCGCAGTTCATCCAGGCGCGCGTCCCAGAAGTCAAGGGTCGGCACGAGCGTGACGTTCCGCAGCGACACGTCCTGGGCCACCGCCTTCTGCGCCTGGCGGAACTTCACCATGGCCACCGCCTCGCGATCCTTCGGGTTCGCCGCCCTGCGGGTCATCTCATAACCACCAACCCCCATTTCGCCGATGACGATCGGCATGTCGGGCGCATCGAGGTCTTGACGCAGATCTCGAAACATGGCCGCGAGATTATGCGCGTAACTCTCGATAGCTCCCAGACCGACCCACCGATCCCCCACGCGGGTGGGCCACTGGCAGAAATCATTCCAGCCCTGGAACCAGGCCATTCCTGCGATCTCGTAGCCCTGTCCGTGGTAGCCCGGCACTTGGATTGCCCTGCCAGGATGAAGACCTTCACCGGTCTGTCTCCAGCGGCACGCCGCGGGGTCTCACCAGGGGTCGATTCCGGTGCGCCGGCCCCACCGATGCCGGTACAGATACCGATGACGGCGCAAACCAGGGTGATTTTGAGACAGCTCATGAGTCTGCTCCTTTCTGAAGAATCAGACCGCCGGCGTTGCCGTCACATCCTTCAGGCAGACCTTCTGCCTGGTCAGGAGGCTGACCACGATCAGACACGTGACCGAAGCCAGAAGCGCGGGCAGCACCGCATCCAATCCGGAAGCGGCCGGAGGCAGAAGCCGATGGATGAAGTCCGCCTCGCTCCAGACCAGGCTCACCACGGTCCCCGTGAGGATCGACGCCACGGCACCTGCCGTGGTGGCACGCTTCCAGACGATGGCCGCCACCAACGTCGGCGTGATCGAGGAACCGTAGATGGTGAAGGCATACAGGGCCTTACGGAAGAAACCGGTCGTCTCCGCGAACATCAGCGTCACGAAGAAAGCGATCAGGCCGAAAACCACGACCATCAGCCGGCTGAGGAAGAGAAGACGCTTCTGTCCCGCCTTCGGATTGATGTAAGCCAGATATACATCAGTGATCGCTGTGGATGCCGAAACGTGCAAGAAGGAATTGGCGGTAGAGAAGATGATGGCCACAACCGTCACCATGAAGAGACATCCCGTGGGCAGGACCAGGTAGTGCTTGGCCGCATAGATGAGAATGTACTTGCCGTTTTCCGGGTCCGGCGTCATGCTGGCGGTAATCCAGGCACAGGCGATAATCAGCAACTCGATCGCGAAGGCCACGAAGATCATGGCGGTGACCGCTGTCTTTGCCCCCTTGGCGTTTCGACTGGCGAAGATCCGCTGGTACTGATTGGCGTCGCCCAGGACGAGCAGGAAGACCGGGAGGATATAGTTGATCAGGTCTGCCTTCGAGTAGACCCCCCAGAACTGCATGTGGTGCGGCCGGTCGCCCATGGCGGCGAAGGCGGCCTCCATCCCACTCCACCCCCCTGCCCTGAACCAGTACACCGGCAGAGCGATCACCATGGTCAGCATGATCGCGCTCCCATTCAGGATATCCATGGAGGCCAGGCTCATCAGGCCCGCCAGCATGGTGTAGAGGACGATACAAATGGCGGCCATCAGTGTCGCCGTCCGGGCCGTGAGGATGGGCTCGACCAGCGTGAGCGTTCCATGGTCCGGAACCCTCGCAACGGTGTACTGCGACTCGGACAAGACGTCGGCGTTCAGGTATAAGCGGGCAGAACTGCTGCGTTTGACGGCCGTACCGCGCCCGGCTTTTTCGACATCCTGTTTGGCGGCCTCCAGGTCATCGGATTTCGCGACGAGAACAGGCCATTCGAGAGTCGCGCCGCTCACATCAGAACCCGTGGTGAGAGTCAGACTTGTGCTGCCGGCCCAGTCCTCGTTCGGCGAGAAGGCCAGGCGGCCTTTGACAAGCTGCTGGCGGGTCAGCCGGTCTCCTGAGGACACGGTCACCGGCGGCTTGTCGCCCGCAATGACCTCCAGCACGGCGCCGCCGGCGTTGAACTGGTAGCTCACGATCACCATGTAGGCAATGATCAAGCTGAGCATCGCCAGACCGCGAGCGGTATTGCCAAAACGCCGCTGGATGATCCCCGGCACGCTGGTGGCCTCGATGTTTCTCGTTCGACTGGCGATCAACGACAGCAGAATCATGCCGAAGAACGTGCCGATCGGCAGGATCAACGCGGCCATCCCGGTCTTGTAGGTCTGTTCGGCATTTCCCACGATCGAGCCGGTGCCGATCCACACGGCCAGCATGGTGCAAACCATGACCCAGGGCGAGAGCGACCGCCCGGCGACAGTGAAATCCTCTTCGCTCTTGACACGGCGAGACTGGCGAATCCCGATCCCGGCCAGCAGCAGGAGGTACGCGAAAATACAAACCAGATAGATCATGCGGCCACCCCTTGTTGTTGTAGGTTGTTCGCCTCGTGCGTCGCCTTACCCTACTTCGCGTCCAGTTGCATCCAAACAGTTTTGAGCTCGGTGTACTGATGGTGTGCGAAGATCGACTTGTCGCGCCCGAAGAAGCCGGACTGCTGGAAGCCCCCGAAGGGGGTCGTCACGTCCCCCTCCGAGAAGCAGTTCACCGACACGGTTCCGGCGCGGAGCGCCCGGGCGACGCGATGCGCCGTGCCCACGTTCTGAGTGTAGACCGAGGCCGTCAGGCCGTACGTCGTGTCGTTGGCCAACGCGATGGCCTGGTCGTCCGTATCACAGGTGAAGACGGAAAGGACCGGCCCGAAGATCTCCTCGCGAGCAATGCGCATATCGGGATGCACGTCGTCGAAGATCGTGGCCGCAACGAAGTAGCCGCCGGTCTCCTGAAGAACACGTTCTCCGCCGAGCACCAGCTTCGCCCCTTGCTGCCTGCCGCTCTCGATGTACTCCAGCACTTTGTTCATGTGGCTCTCTTCGATCATCGGCCCGATGCGCGTGGCCGGATCCAGCGGATTGCCGACGGTCCACCCGCGGGCGACATTCAGCATCCGGGCCAGCAGGGCATCCTTGAGCTTGCGATGGACAATCAGGCGGGAGCCGGAACTGCAGTTCTCCCCCATGTTCCAGAACACGCAGTTGACGACCTGGGCGGCAATGTAGTCGAGGTCGCCCGCGCTCTCCAAGACCACCTGGGGATTCTTGCCCCCCAGTTCCAGCACGATCCGCTTGAGGTTCGACTGGGCCGAGTACTCCAGGAGCTGACGGCCCACCTCCGTCGAGCCGGTGAAGGCCACCGCGTCCACGTCCATATGCTTGCACAGGGCGGCACCGATGACAGAGCCGTTTCCGGGTACGACGTTGACCACCCCTTCGGGAATGCCTGCTTCGGCCGCCAGCTCCGCCAGGCGCAGCGCGCTGAGCGAGGTCTGGCGGGCCGGCTTCACCACGACGCTGTTGCCGGTCGCCAGAATGGGACCGAGTTTCCACGCCGCCATCTGGATCGGGAAGTTCCAGGGGAGAATCGCCCCCACGACTCCCAGCGGCTCCCGCACGATCATCGCCACGTTGTCAGGCCCCGTGGGCGAGAGGCGTTCGTATTCCTTGTCGATGGCCTCGGCGTGCCAGCGGAAACAGTGGACGGTATCGGGCAAATCCATCGTCATGCAGTCGTTGATCGGCTTGCCGGCATCGAGACAGTCCAGCAGGGCCAACTCCGCCAGGTTCTGCTCGATGAGATCGGCGAACTTGAGCATGACGTGCTTGCGATGGGCCGCAGGACACTGCGCCCACTGTCCTTTCTGAAACGCCCGACGCGCGGCTTTCACCGCCGCGTCCACGTCGGGGACATCGCAAGCGGCGATCTCCGCCAGGCGCTTGCCCGTGGCGGGATTGATGGAGGCGTAGGTCTTGCCGGAGGCCGCCGCGCGGAATTGACCGTCGATGAAGGCCCGGGTCCGGAATGACAGTTCGCGTGCGGCCTTCTCGATGGCCGCTCGTTCCAGGGGGAAAGACATCGTCATGGCTTCTCCTTTATCTCGAATACACAAGATCGTTACAATTCCACATGCGACCGGCCTCATACGGATACGCATGCAAATCGCGGTTATCGAGGCCCCTGGGCACATCGGGTAGTCTGACGCATTACGCGCCATGCAGGCTCAGCGTCTGTTCTTTCGTTGATCCAGCCGTTCGCCCAAAGGACGTTGGACCCGTATGTTCAGCCCACCGCTCGCTTCGAGTTCATCGAAAAGCCTTTCTCTGAGTGTCTGGACCTGGTCCTGACAGGAGGGAACGTCGATCAGGTTGTATCGCTCGCGCGGATCGGTCTGCAGGTCATAGAATCCATCCCGGTCCCAGACGCCGTGGTAGAAGACGTACTTGTAACGTTCGGTGCGAATGGCGAACACGGTCGGCGTGGCAGGGAAGTTCCACTCCCAGTGATACTCATAGAGGATGTGGTCCCGCCAGGGAGTTGAACCGCCGGACAGGAAGGGCAGAAACGACCGACCGTCCATCTTTGCCGATGGGGGCGTCTCGATACCGGCGGCATCCAGCAGAGTCGGAGCGATGTCGATATTCTGCACCATCTGCGTAATCCTCGTCCCCGGCTCGATCATGCCCGGCGCATAGGCAAGCAGTTGATGGTCCTTCATGGATCTATGGTTGTCCTATGATTGGGTGTATGGGTATCGATCCCTTCAAACGCCCAGCTCGGGAAGTACCGACCGGATCAGGGCCCGGTCATCTTCCGGCAAGGCCGCCAGGGCACAAGGTTGGTCTTGCGGACGGGTTTGCTTTTGATTGATCCGCCCCAGCAGGCTCCAGTTGCGGCTCAGGTCCTGCGGTTCGCGGGCGGGCAAATCATAGCGGGTGAAGTCAATCACGGTTTCCGGCGATGACTTCTCCCAATCATGCAGCAGCGCCAGACGGGACTGGCGGTTCATGAACCAGCGGATTTCGAGGTTGGCATCGCTGCATCCGAAACCGGTGCCCCGCTGAACAAAACGGTAGTCCAGATGGCCGTTGTCAGGATGGTGCCGGCGCCACAGCCCCCCGAATTCGCCCTGGGTGAGGCATTCCGCATTGGGCCAGCGGCTGCGGATGCCCTCGAGCCAACGCGTGAGCACCGGCAGGTTTTTGACCTGCGGCACGAGCGAGACTTCCCAGCAATTGGTCACCCACGCCCACTGGTTGAGCCTATAACCGGCGTCGAAGTGCGCCGCCGTGCAGGACAGCATCTGCTGCAGGCCTTTATCCGGCCCGTACCAACCGATGGTCTCAATCGGCCCGACGCCGAACCGGCTGTTGTAACCCTTCTCTTTCTCGCCCACCTTGTATTTGCCCAGGCCGAGCCGACGCGCGGAGATGAAGTCCACGGTCCAGCCGTCTAGATTCACGCAATCGATGAAATCCTTCCTGCCTTGGGCAGGTTTGCAGAAGTGTTCGGCGGACGGGTAATAGGGATAGCTGATGGAGCCGTCGCCGTCGCCGTTATCGATGCCGAACTGGCTCCAGATGTTGCCTTGGCAGACGTGAATATTCTCCTGCTCGGCCAGGTATTTCTGATTGGCCGCCGAGAGGAAACCGGCCACCAGACTCTTCGGGCGAAACCCGCCGCCCATGAGATCGCTCACCTTGGCCAGCGCCTCGTGAATGTCGCGGTTCACTTGTTCGCGTGAGTTATACATGTTGGCAAAATAAGCGCCGGGGATGAACGTCACGTCGTCGCCATACTGATCGTGGAACTCGCGCACCAGCCGACGGGCGGCCTGGTAGTTGGGCCGCGAGTCTTCCAAGGCCCGCCAGCTCAACGCCCAAGTCATCGGCGCCCCCGGCCAGCCCGCCGCAAACGCCGCCCGCAGCGCCTTGATGTTCTCCGGCGTGTGGCGGTCATACTCGTCGAACCCCTCGTTGCGGGTGCGGGTGACCTCGATCTGGTTCACCCGAATGACCGAGTTGAAGGTGAGAATCCGCCGACCCGAGAGCGGTCCTGTGACCGGGAGACGGGATTCCGCGGCCTGGGCCGGGAGGACTTGGCCAATTGGACCGGGCAAACAGGAGCTGAGAGCAGTCAGGCCCGCAGTCTTAATGAAAGTGCGTCGTTTCATGGTAGAAATCGGTTCCTGTTTTGATCTTCAAGAGGAGGAGTGAGGCAGGTTGTTTTCATTTGATTTCATTCGACAAGGTCAGGGTCTTTTCCTGATATGGGACTGGATAGGCGGTCAGCCAGACATCCGGTCTGAATTCAACGTTCTTCGGGTCAAAGGCCAGCACGACGACTTCACAGGCTTTGCCCAACATGTCCCACGTCACGGGAACGAAGTAACTGTAGTTGCGGTCGGTCTGACTGACGGGATACTCCCAAGGGTTCACGGGATAGGACGGGGCTCGCTGAGGGGCGCCGACCCAGCGACCGTCCACCCGCAGAGCGACCCAGGCGCCTTCGCGGCCGTGGACGCCGTTGCAGGCGACGGTGAGATAACTCCCAGGCGCTGCCGCATCGAGAGAGAAGGGCAACGACCATGCCTTGCACACCTTCTGAAAGCGCGGGAACAACCAGGACGCGCGCCAGCCGCCCCGGTCGAGTTCTCTCCCCTCCGAGGAGCCGCGAATCTCGACCAGCTTGTCGGGGACAAGGTCGGTTCGCAGATAGCGTAACGGCTGCGTCGGGTCGCATTCGATCCGGATGTTGCGCCCATCCTGCGCCAGACGGGCTGGCATCCACGTCTTGAGATCCACCGACACCTCCGCGTGGTTGGTGGGCGCGACGGTGGCATACCGCAGCACGCCGGTCGCGGGCGCTTCAAGGAGAACATGGTCAAGCCGCGTGGCCTTGCCCAAGTCCAGCCGCAGACAGCGGCTCCCGGGGTCGCGCGCCCGCGTTTTCAGGAGGTCGCAGAATGTGTCCGGATTCCCGTCGAAGAGGTATCCCGGGAGCATCCCTTCCTGCGTGAAGATTGGTTGATCCAGGAAGGCCTGCCGGGCTTTCTGCACCTGCGGGATCTTGCTCGGGCCGGAGCGGCGCAACGAGCGCAGTTCCAGCGGATCATTGTCGCCAGCGAAGCAACTGCTCTCAAACAACCCCTCGGCATCGGCAGGAACCGCGCACACTGTCGGCGCGCCAATGCGCCGGTGCCACGGCGCAGTGTCCGGTTCGCCCGGGAATTGGATGCGAACCGTCTTGCCTGCCGGAAGCTCGGGCATCGGCTGGCCGTCAATGGTCGCCTGCCGAAACGCTCTTCCGTTGGAAACCAACGCCACCTCCGAAGTCGTTCCAGCCTGGCCGAGCATTCGGATGACAACATCCTTGCCCGGAACATCGCGGACGACCTCGTAGTCGCAGCCGCGCAACCCAACACCGCCAGTCTGTTTGGCATCGACCAACAGCAGACAACTGCGGAATGGGAGAACCTCAACGGCAACCTCGTCGCCGGGCTTGAAGGTGCCGAGGATTCGCTCGCCGGGATGGAACTGCCGCACCTCGACAGGGCCGCCCCCGGTGAAGCCGATGGAGGCATCGAGTTTCAGCCGGCGGACGACGGGTTCCCAGCCGAGGTTGCGCAGCGTGACGAGGCGGGTTGCTTCATTGCCACGCCCGACGGCCAACGGGCCATAGCGCTCCGCGTCGAGGACTATCCCTTTCACCATGATGTCGCGATATCGCTGGTGCAGGTTGAAGATGCGGGCCAATCGGGGAAACTCATCATCGCGCAGAAACCAGGGATTCCCATAGAGTTCCGGGGCGAGAATCAGGCAGCGATTGAATGCTTGCAGGATCAAGTCATCATCCCAGTAATCGAGACAGGATGACAAGCAGACGCCGCAGTCCTCGGTCAAACGCTTCAAGTCAGGCACGAGCCGGCGGGAGATGGCCTGGACGCGGTTGTGCGTTCCCGCGCGGCTCCAATTGGCCATGTGAACATCAATGTACGTTTCGGCCCCCTCCCACAGGAAGGTGGTGGCGTAATCTTGAGCGGTGCCCAGCTTGAGCCGGTGGTTCAGCAGAATCAGATCCGGGCTGTATTCCCGGCACTCGGTCATAAGGCGTGTGAAGGCCTCTTGCTTTTCCGGCCGCAACTGGCCGCACACCGCATCCATCTTAAACAGGGCGAACTCCCAATTGCGGCAGAGGCCGGTGAGCATGTTGATGCGCGCCTGTTCTTCGGCCGGTGTGTCGCCAAATCCATCCGGCCCGAGCCAGACGCCGAGGCGACATCCAAAACTCTTGGCGAACTGGTAGATCGGCGCGAAGCCGCGCGGGAACTGGGCCTTGAACTTGTCGCTGTCCATGCGACCATAGTATTGCGGGCCGTCAATGTTGCCAGCGTCGAAGGCGTAAATGTCGAGCTGCATCCCATACTCATCGTGGAGCCACTTGAAGAACTCCAGGTTGACCAAAGTCTGCGCCTCGGTGGAGCCTTCGTTGCGGTTGTTGATCCACGAGAAATACTGGGAGCGCGACGGGCTTAACTCGGTGGCTCCGGGCACAATGGCGGGGCGTCCTTGCTCGGCGGGCGGGGCATTTGCCGGCTCTGACGCCGCGAGACAATTTACTCCGAAGCCGAGGTGAAGACAAAACAGGAGAAGAGTGAGTTTCGGTTTCAGGTGAGTTTGGGGCTCGCTGTTCGTGAGGCGGCCGAGCTGCTTGGTTGTCTTGCGTTTCATTATCGTGCCTTTCCTTGATCGTGTGGACGACTTGCCGCACCCGCCAATTCCTGACGGTTCGCGATGGGAATGTAGCCCGCTTCCATGCCGCGCGGCGGCGCCAGAATCAAAGCCGGGTCCAGACTCGCGAGCGTGCCGACATCGGGCGGGGCGAGGTAGTGCTCGGCATCCTCGCGGTTGGGGATCTGGCTGAGGAGCGAGGCCGTATCGCCCAGCCAGAAGAACGGCTTGCCGTCTGCATCCACGAGGTGTCGCCCGGTCGGATCGACGCCCCGGGGCCAGGAGGCCGACGTACTCTGCGCCGCCATCACCGCCCACTTCCAGCACCAACCGGCTCCCTCGCTCCTACCTAACAGAAATCCGTGAACGGTTATCTTCGATCGAATACACTATCTGATCAGCGACAATCCTCCTTACCGGTCTACGACAATTGGAATTACCGGTTGTGGATACGCGTTTATAGGCTGTCTGGATATCCTTTGGTGACGTTGACGTTGAGTTCCGGATCGAAGGAGACTCCCTGACCCTTGAAACTGACCCAATGATCGAATCCGGGGCGTGGGTCGTCCTGCTCGTGCCCCATGTGCCACTTGCCGATGAACGCCGTCTGGTAGCCGGCCTTCTGCATGTAGCGGGGAAAGAACACCGTGCCCTCGGCCTCGGGCCGTTGATTGTCTTCGATGTGATGGTGGTGCCTGTACTGGCCGGTGAGGTTGGAGGCCCGGCTCGGCGAGCACAGCGAAGTGCTGACGAACGCATTGACCACATGCGCGCCTCGAGCGGCCATGCGATCCATCGCCGGGGTCTCCAGGAAGGCCGGAGCCCGTTCCATAAACCCCATAAAGTCGTAGCGATGATCGTCGCTGAGAATGAAGACGATGTTCCGTCTGGCGGACCGGCGCCCGTCAGTCGCACGGGTGGCCCGGCCGACCACTCCATGCAGTGCGAACGCCGCCGCGCCGCCGCAAACCGCACGAAGGAAATCACGTCGTTTGAGATCGGTGGATCTCGGGATGGGACGATCCGTCATTGTGCCGATTCCTCATTGCAGGGTGTGACGACTTCTTCTCGATTCACCCATAGGGCATTCCTCGTTGTCGGAGCCGCTGAAACCCGATACGTCTCTATCGAACGGGGATCGGACGATCGAGCAGCAACGCCTCGACGAACTGCACGGGCGGCGATCCAAACGACAGGACCTTATCGTGGTAGGTCTTGAGATTGAAATGACTACCCCAGGCTTTTTCCACCTTCCGGCGGAGTTCGGTGTGCTCCAGGTAACCGACGAAATACGTGGAGAGTTGCGCGGATGTAAGACATGCGCGCTTCCACTTGCCCGCGGCTTCCCGCTCCTCCTGGAACGCATCCTCAACGAGCAGCCTCAGGGCCTCCTCTTCGCCGATGCCATCGACATGGACGGCCTGATCGAGGATCGCGTTGGTGACATCCCGCAGGTACCATTTCAGAACGATCAGTTGCATGAGGGGATCGTTCTGGCGGAATCCTGCTTCCACCATCATCCACTCGGTGTAGGTCGCCCAGCCTTCGACAAAGACGCCCGAGCCGAAGAGGGCCCGGAGCTTGCCCGGGTAGCGGTTCGCGTGAGCAAGCTGCAGGAAATGGCCCGGCATCGCCTCGTGGATCGTCAGGTTGTCGAGCGAGCGCGTGTTGTACTCTCTCAGGAACGAGTGCACCTGCTGTTGTGTCCAATCCCCGGGCGGCGGGGCCACGGCGTAGAATGTCTTTTGGCCCGTGTCCAGCACGCCGGGCGAATCACAGTAGGCCAGACTGACGCCGCGTCGAAATTCGGGCATGAGGATGATCTCCAGCGGGTCCGACGGGATTGTCAGCAGGTCCTTTTGGCGTATGAGCGCCGTCGCTCGCTTCAGGGCGTCCGTCGCTTCCTCCACAATCCGGTCGGGACTCGGCCGCTCGGCATAGGCCAATTCCAGGCACGCACGAATGATCGCCTGCTGGTAGGCTTTCGATGGACGGGCGGGGAACTTCGTGTAAGGATGCTGCTGTTGATAGACGCCCTTGGCGATCGTGTACATTCGCTCTCGCAACTCGTGGAGTTGGCGGTCGGCCCGCGCGCGGACCTGCGGCCGCGTCAGTGCGGTTTGGAGTGTGAAAGCCAGCTTCTGATCGTACCGTCTCTTGCCGAGGCGGAATTCCCCTGCCGCTTGAGGCAGTAATTCCTGCTCCAGCCATTCCTGGTGCTTCTTCACGGCATCCCGCGCGGTGACCATCTCCTTGACGAGTCGCTCCCGCTGTCCCGCAGGCAGGCGATCCAGATACAGTTCCACGCTGTTGTCGAGAATACTCAGGATGCCGCGGTTCTGACCGACGGCGGTTTCGGCGTGGATCTTCGGCACCCGGGCCGGCTGCAGGGTCGATCGAATCTGGGCAAGAAGCCGGGGGAACTGCTCCAGACGATCGGCAACACAGGACAGACGATCCTCCAGCGACGCAAAGTCACGAGCCAGGAGACCGTAGATCGCGTTTCCCGCCAATCCCGTGTAGACCAGGGGATTCCAGGCCCACTCCTGCAGCACATCCTGGCGCCACAGGCTCGCCCGCAGGTGATGATCGAGCAGCGCGTAGTCCACCTGGTTCGCCCGTGAGAGTTCGGCCGGCGTGATCGCCTCCAGTTCGCCCAGGAACCGACGCAGGAAGCGGCCCTTCTCCGCTCTCGCCTCGGCCCCCACCTGATCCAGGCGGCCGTCGTACCGGTGATCTCCTTCCAGGGTGGCCGATACCGGGGAGAGGGCGGTGAATCCCTCAAGGTAGCGATGGCCCAGCGATTCAAACCGTCGGTCCATGGAGTCCTGCGCCTGGATGATGGAACGCGTCATCGCGCAGATTCCCAGATACGCTATCGCCATCAGCAGCGGTTTGGATCGAATACACGACATGGTCACCTCCAATCGAGTCCTTCCGGAAGCTCGTTCAGGCTTTCGCAGCCAGCTTCGGTCACGACGACGATGTCCTCCACCCGAACGCCGCCGAGATCACGGCGGTACAACCCCGGCTCGACGGTCACCACATCCCCGGCCAAGAGCGCAGGTCCGCCGGCATCGAGGAGCGGCGGCTCGTGACATCCAATCCGACGCCATGTCCTGTTCCATGGGTGATGGCGCAGTAGGAGGGGGGGGAGTAGGCGACGGGCAGGCCGACCGCATATCCGGCATCCGTGATCGCCCTGGTTGTGGCCGCATGGATCTGGCCGCCGGTCACGCCTGCGGCCATTCTGCGAATGGCAGCCGCCTTGGCCCTGCAAACAGCCGCATGCATTCTCTCCAACTCCTCAGGGATGTCGCCAGGAACGACCGTTCGGGTGCAATCGCCACCGTAACGCGTCGCGCGACGGCGCGGGAAGATATCGACGATGACGGACTCCCCGGTCCGCAGTTCCCCGGAGCCGTGGTCATGACAGTCGGCTCCCTGCGGCCCGCCGGCAATGATGGACATGAGGTTGATGAATCCGCGATCGACCAGGAAGTGATCCACGGCGGCACGAACCCGCTCGGAGGTGAGCGGCTCCCCGCCGTGAAAGAGAATCCCGCCGACGCCGGCCTCCGCCCGGGCAACCAGTTCGCAGGCCATCTTCACGGCCTCTTCCGTGACACGCTGTGACGCACGGATGTGACTGATCTCGGTTTCGGTCTTCCGGCGTCTCTCGGAAACCCACATCTTGGGGTCACATTCGATTTCAACGCCCGCAGAACGGATCAAATCGGCAAAAATCATGGGCACGTTGCGATCCGCGACAGCGGCCGTCACCCCGGCTCGGCGAATGCACTCGGCCGCGGCTTGGGCAGTGGCCGTTTCCCGGTCACCCGACAAGCCTCCCGGGGGAGCGAAATCAGCCGGACAGGCCACTCGGTCGACCCGCGCGATCCTTCGTGCACGCCCCATTTCGATGTCGCGCAAAATGAGGATGGATTCTGTTCCGCCGTCGACCGGCAATTCGATCAGCGCCACCGGGTCGCCGACGCAGAAGCGGATGCGCCAATAGAGAGTGCTGTTAGTCTCGGGAATGCCCGCGGCAATCCGCGCGTGACTCATCAATCGTCCCCTCGGGCTTGACATCAATAGCTCCCGCGGAAGTCACTACAGGCTTTGCCGTTTCTTCAATGATTGCCTTTCTCGCCGTCTCCCGACGCGGACAGCCGCAGGACAGTATCCGCCGCAATCCCCCCGCCCGACCAGCCGTCCGACGCGGGAGCGGCCGGGATTCCCAAGGCACTCAGTTTCTGGCCCAGACGCCGGAGGTCCTCCGGCCGCGGCGGCAACAGCGGCCGCCGGGGAGGACCCACCGGATGGCCCACCAACGCACAACCGGCCTTCACGAGCTGCGTGTATTTGCCCTCGTCCTCCATCATCGAGAGCACCGGCCGCATACGCTCGGACCACTGCTCGGCCCCCGCCCGATCCTGTTGCTCACAGGCCAGTTCGAACAACCGCACGTGCTCCCGCGGCAGGACGTTCACCACGCCCCCCACCCAACCAACCGCCCCCTCCCGCAGGCTCTCCAGCGCCAGCGTATCACACCCGCAGAACACCCCGACGCGCCCCCCCGTCCGGCGGAGGATCTCGCCCACCCGCGTCAGGTTCCCCGTGCTCTCCTTCACGTACCGCACGTTGGGCAATTCCGCCAGCCGCTCGATCAGCACCGGCGTCATGTCCACGCCCATGCGACCCGGGTAGTTGTACAGCATGATGGGGATGCCGAGCGTCTCGTCCACGGCCCGGAAGTGTGCGAACAGCTCCTCGGGCCCCGGCAAGGAGTAGTACGGCGCCCCCAGCAGCACCCCGTCGGCCCCCAAGGCCTCGGCTTGGCGGGCGTAGGCAACCACCTCCCGTGTGCTGCCGGCATTGGCACCCACCACTACCGGAACGCGTCCGGCCGCCGCCGCCACCGTCGCCCGCACGACCGCCTGGCGTTCGGTGCCCGTGAGGGCATAGTACTCCCCCGTGCTGCCCAGCGGCGCCAGACCCTGCACCCCGTTGGCGATCAGGTACTCGACGATCTCCCCGAGCCGATCCAGGTCCAACTCTTCGGCGGCCGTCATCGGCGTGACCAGGGCCGCCATGACCCCCTTCCACAGATGCTTCATAAATCAACTCCCCGTTGCTGAATTCACTTCACGAAGGAAAAGCAGTCCCACAGACCTTGATGAATCCCAGGCACGAAAGAACGTACGCTTCACCTGGTTCATTTCCCTCATGCGTCCCATTTGCGCAGACTCCGTCTTCGTCGGTTGCGGCCAATCGCCCTGCAAACCTCCAAGACGATCTTCAGAGAACACCCGTCGGCACTCACACAGAACCCAAGCCAACAACCCGGATCATAGCAGTTTGTGATATTGTATACGAGCGAATTTGCGATGGGGACCAGGTTTGAAGCAGGCAAAACATTTCTTGACAGCAGCAGCATGCGATTATAATTAGAATATGCGGCCCATCGAAACGTCGAAACGGTACCATTCCCGTGCGGAATCGGTCGACACCAGTACACGGACGCTCCGTGTAGCGGTGCAGGCCGATGGTATACGATCTATGGTGGGCAGGATCCGCAAGTATCCGAACCGGCCCCAAGCCGACATGGGAGAGATGTCCAATCAATGGACAAACCCGCAAAGACACTGACTCACTATGTCGAGGAAGACCTTCGTCGGCGAATTCAGTCCGGCCAGGATCTTCCCCATCATCTTACCCTGGCCAGCTTGTCGCGCCACTATGGAGTGAGCTTCGCCCCGGTACGCAGCGCCCTCGACACGTTGATCCAGGAAGGCCTGATTCGCAAGAAGGAGAACAATGGGCGCATCGAGGTCAACTCGGACAAGGTAGGCACCAAGGGCTCCTATGAGCCGGTTGCCAGTCCCTTGAAGTCCGACGACTGGGACCGCATCCTGATCAAGGAAGTCATGCTGGCCAGCCTGAGCGGCACGGCCACCTATCTGCGGGAGGAAGCGCTGGCTCACAAGCACAACACCGGACGCTCGGTCATCCGATCCACCTTCAGCCGCTTCGCCGGCGCCGGTCTCATCGAGCACATCCCCCGACGCGGATGGCGGGTTCGACCGCTGAACCTGGAGGACATGCGGGCCTACCTGCAGGTACGGGAGACCCTGGAACTCAAGGCGCTGGATCTCGCCAGACCCCACTTGGTCCGGGAGCACCTCGTGCAAATGCTGGCCGCCAACCAGTCCGACGGTACGGCCGCACCCGATAACCGTCTTCATGAGTACATCATTGAGAAGTCAGGCAACCATTATATCCGGGACTTCTTTCGCCAGCATGTGGCGGCATACTATCGGACCCTCTTCGACTATGCCGCCCCGGAGACCTCGGTGGTGGTCGAAATGGCGGAGCAACACACCCGGATTCTCGATGCATTGATCGCCCGCGCGTGGACTCGCGCACGTCTGGCGCTGGCAGAACACATCCAATCGCAGGAACGCGTGTTGGGCCGGTTGTTGACCCTCGTTGACGGCAAGAAAAGCCCGAGCCGACACTCACGCGGAAAATCTGCGTACTCCTCTTGAATTGTGGCAACATGTTTCCGAGCATTTTCAATGATGTGCTTGGCCCGATCATGCGGGGGCCATCGAGTTCCCACTGTGCGGCGGCGCTGCGCCTCGGCTGGCTCGCGAGGGACCTCGCGGCAGGCGATATCGAGGAGCTGACTATCTCGTTCGATCAGAACGGCTCGCTTGCCACCACCCACGAGAGCCAGGGTTCGGACATGGGCCTGTTCGCCGGTCTCCTGGGCTGGGACGCGGTGGATGAACGTCTCCCGGAGTCCGTCAGGACGATTCGCGACCGCGGGGTGAAAGTCGAGATGGTGATCGGGGATTTTGGCTTCGACCATCCGAACACGTACCGTATCGCCGTCGGCACCAGACGACAGCGGAACGTGTTGACGGGCATTTCGACCGGTGGAGGCATGATCGAGGTCATAGAGATCGACGGCATCCCCGTCTCCCTCTTTGGCGATTACTGGGAAACCCTGATTTGGATCGCCGGTCAACCGGGAGATACGGTGAACCGGCTCGCCGCACAGATCGGCGCGGACGATGTTGTGCTGCATCCGTGTGCCGATGGGGTCCTGCTGCAAGTCAAAGCCCAACGGTTCGTCGAGGACCACGAAATTGCCGGGTGTTGTTCCGGCGGCGACGTCAAATGCGTCAGGCGACTGAGGCCCGTCCTACCCGTTCGATCACGCCGGGGGATATCTGTACCCTTCTCCACGTGTGAGCAGATGCTCCGTTACGACGGCGGGCGGAACTTGCCGCCCTGGGAGTTGGCCGTGCAATACGAGAGCCAACGTGGAAATCTCTCGGGCGAGGCGGTGATCGAGCGCGCGATCGAAATCGTGCAGATCCTTCGTGCCTCCGTAAGACAGGGTATCTCCGGCACAACCTACAGCGACCGGATTCTCGGTCATCAGTGCGGAGGATTCCAGGCGCACATGCAGGCAGGCAGTCTTCTCGACGGGGGGCTGCTCAACCACATGGTGCTGAATGTGACCGCCCTGATGGAGGTCAAGAGTGCGATGGGAGTAATTGTAGCGGCGCCGACCGCGGGCTCCTGTGCAGCGCTGCCCGGCACGTGCCTGGCCGCGGCCGACGTTCTGGGCCTTACGGATGAAGATGCCGCCAAGGCGATGCTGGCCGGCGGGCTGATCGGCCTGCTGGTGGCGTTCCGGTCGACGTTCGCCGCCGAGGTGTGCGGCTGCCAAGCCGAATGCGGCGTCGCGTCCGGCATGACGGCCGCCGCCCTGGTGTCATTCGCACGTGGCGGCGTGCGCCAAGCCACAGATGCCGCCTCGATGGCGTTTCAGAGTTGCCTCGGCATGATCTGCGATCCGGTCGCCAATCGCGTGGAGGTGCCTTGCCTGGGGAAGAATGTGATGGCCGCAAGCAATGCATTGGCCTGTGCCAACATGGCCTTGGCAGGCTATGATCCGGTGATCCCGCTCGACGAGGTGATTGAGACCATGGATCGCGTCGGGCGCAGCCTTCCCCGGGAGCTGCGATGCACCGCACTCGGAGGACTCTCCGTGACCAGGACCTCCAGAGACATTGAATCCCGGCTCGGGACACCGTAGGTACAGGCCCGCGCGGACGCAACTCAGGAACGCGGGACGCCGGCCATAACCGCCAACCGATCCCGATGCCGACCGACGAATCTGGACCTACTTCCACCGGCACCGGCGCACGGGCAACCGGTGTCTGCCATGGCAATCCGTACACACCTTCTCACCGCTTCCGGCGACAGCTACCGCGTGCTGAGAGCCGGAGAGCGTGCCTGCCGCGTGGCAGCCAAAGCAGAACCCGTTGATTTCGTTCCTCACGAAGATGATGTCGGGGGCTGTGCCGTTGCCGCCGGACGCCCATGATTCATCAGCGATATGCTCGTCGCTCTCGCCATGGCAGCGGGCACACCCGATTCCTGCCTTGGCATGCGTCACAGCAAGCTTCTCCTCAGCATAATTGACGTGGCAGACGTGGCAGCGGTGGTTGTCGGCGCCTCCACTGACATCCACGCCCCCCTCATCCTCCAGAAGCAGAGGCTCATCATCCAGCAGCAACGGCTTAACCTCAGAGGACGTCACCTGGCCATCGCCGGCTCCGATCTTCACCTGAAAGCCCGTTCCTGTCCCGGGATTGGACCCCGTGCCGGTCCGCGTCCCCTCACAACTGAATCCGCCCAGAACCAACACCCCCAGAATCAATGCAGCAACGACATACTTCATACATTCCACCTGAATTCAATCCGGACAACGTGCGCAGAACGCCTGGCGCAGCGAACGAGACTTGGCGGCAGGATCCACGATGGCCTACACATATTGCCAGTCCTTGAGCCATTGGTAGTTCTGCGGCAACCTGGCCCACGCCTGCTCGGACACTGTCTTCAGCGCCGCCTGCTCTTTGAGATCGAACTGACGACGTTCCTTGACAGCCTGAATGACGTTATCCACTTCCTCGACCGCGTTCACCCCCGGGATCGGGATGACCGTGTTGCTGGCCAGGATATAGCGGATGGCCAGTCGGGCCCGCTTGAGGTTCTCGGCCTTGTCGCCCGTGAAAAGAGAACCTGCGGCAAACGGCTTGATCCCGAAAGCACCTACATCCTGTTTCTTCAGGGCATCGAACAAGCTGTCCGTCTGGGCTCTTCGGCTCATCGTGGTGAAGGGGAAACACACGCAGTCGATCTGGGGGAAGTACTCGATCATGAACTGAATCCAGCGGCGATCGTGGGTCGAGAAGCCGATGAAACGCGCCTTGCCCTGCTTCTTGGCCTTCTCCAGCGCATCGACGACCTCACAGGCCGTGTCGAACGTGTGTCTGCCCCCGGGCTCAAAGCAGGTGATCCGCCAGAGATCGGTGTACTCCTGATCGGATTCCTTCAGCAGGCCGTCCAGCACATCCAACAGTTTCCTGGAGGTGCGGAAATTCTCATTGCGGACCTCGTTGCCGCAGTGCGACAACGCCAGATACATCTTGTCCCGTCGGCCCTTCAACGCCGCGGCGTCCCGGTTGACCTCGCTGGCCGTGCAGGAATCAATGTAGTTGATGCCCGCATCGATGCAACGGCTGATGATCTCGGCGCGATCTTGTGGACTGCTGCGCGAATGCCCCCCCAGGCCCACCGCTGAGAACATTAGATTCGTCTTGCCCTGCCGGCGGTACTCCATATCCGGGTTATAGTTCAGGATCTTGGATGTGTCGAGATGCCCCGCCTGGGCGACGCCCGCCAGCGTAATCGCGGCGGCGGCACTGTCTCGCATGAACTGTCGTCGTGTGATCGCAGGATGAGTCATGGCACGTTTCCTTTCAACGATTGCCCGGTAGAACAGAGCGTGTTTACCACTTGATCATTCGACCCATGGATCAGGGTTGCTCCAGGGGTTTGTCACTCTTGCCTTGGTAGATGGCCTTGATCTCGGTAGTGGATAGAGCCCGGTCATAGATCCGCAAATCATCGATCAGGCCTTCATAGCCATCGCCGATGCGAACGTCGAGTTCGTCGCCTGTCTCGATGGGCAGCAAATCGAGCAGCCCGATGTCGTCGATCTCGGCAACCTCGCCGTCGAGGTAGAGCTCAACATCGTCGTGAAGATTGGGGAGTTCCGCCTCCGCCACGACCACGGCCACATGGTGCCATTTGTCGTCGTTGGTGTACTTCTTCATATAGTAGTAGCCGCCGTACGGCGTCAGACCGATCCGGCCGCGGATGTGCCCGAAGCGGAACTGCTTCCCCGAGTCGTTCGTGCCCCACAGGACGATAGCGCCGGTGGTCTTGGTCGTTTTGATCCAGGCGCTGACACTGCGGGGCTTTGTGCCGGTAATCCCTTTATACCCCTTGATCTCGACAAAATCACCCCGGGCCAATCTCAGGGCCTGCCCGACTCTGCCCGCGCCGGAGTTCTGATCGAACGTCAACTCCCCCGCAAGCGTGCCTTTGCGATTGCGTTGTGAGGAATCCATGGCGACCTTGCCGGTGGTTTCATCGAATTTCCACCAGCCCATCAGATGCGGGTCCTGGTCGAGACTGATTTTCTCCTGACCTGCCGCCAGGGCGATTGTCCCCAGAAATGCTGCACTGACCAAGGCTCCGATGACCTGCCACACTGCGCACCTCATTGCATTTCTCCTACGTTCTGTCTGAAGACAGCCATTCGAGGTATCTCTGGCTCATGCCCATATTGCACATAGCCGCCAAACCGATCGCCGGCATCAGTAGTAACTCATGTCGCCGACCCCGATCCACCCGCTGCCGGGCCCATCCCATTCATGGACGCGTTTATCCTCCATGGTGGGGAGATTGCGCTCGGGACGGATGGTTCTCCATTCCACATGATTATCGCCGAACAGTTGACTGCGGCCGGTGGCTTGCGGATTCGGTGAAAGGGCGGCGCCCTGGGGACTGGCGAAACTGCGCTCATTCCATGACCACCCGTTTCGCCCGTGGTTGTAGCGATAGGCGCCGTCGCTGGCATCGAGATTCAGAATCTCCGCCATCAACAGGGTTCGTGAACTGCCGCTCTTGCCGGTCAGGTACCGCTTGACGTCCGGACTGCACTCGCCGTCATCGAGGACGTCGGCCCTGCCGAAGTAGCTGTACGCAAACTCCACGAAATCATGGTTGGGCCAGTTGATTCTCTTGACCCATTCCTGCATGAACTTGCCGCTACACGAGGGACAGGTAATCATGTCGGTGGCGATGCCGTCGTTCGCATAATCGCGGCTGAAGGCCCCGAGGTAGGGATTGATGCCCTCGATGTTCCACATTGTCAGCCCTTTGCTCTTGCTGTTCTTCTGCGGCTTGTTGTTGATGTAGTGGGGATACGGATTCCCACCCCACTTGTTGACCATGGCCATCAGGACCCCGTCATTGTCGTTGGTGTACATCTGGATAGCCGTTCCCCACTGCCTCAGCCGGTTGCCGCAACTGATCCGCCTGGCGGCATCTCTGGCCTTCTGCAGACCGGGCATCAAGACGGCCATCAGGACGACGATCACGGAAATCACCACCAGCAGCTCGATCAGTGTGAAGGCTCGTTTTTGCAGGATTGTCTGTCCGTTCAACATGGCTTGGACTCCTGACATGCTCCCTTGGATGCAATAGTGTGAATATTGGATGCCTTTGGTACGGCCTTCCTCACCATCTCACTCAGTAATCCTTGAAACCCCGCATCCGCGCTCGTTGCAGGGCCGGCATCAGGATCGCCATCAACACCGCGATGATGGCGACCACGACCAGAAGCTCGATAAGAGTGAACCCGCTCCACGTGTACGCGCTAACGCCGACATTCGAACCTGCGGTTTTGCCGGGCAGCCCTTCTTGAGTCGGCGTGTATCCCCGCGAATGGCTCTGTCCTGGTGTCATCGTTCGCCTTTCGATCCTGGATCGGCTCTCAAGTTCCCCTTACCCTTCCGGCGGACTTCCTTGCACCTTCATGATAGAAGCCCACGTATCCTGCCCCGCCTCTCGACGGCACTCCCCCTGTCGCCCACAAGCGCGACGCTCGACGAAGCCAGGATCTCATGGGACCCTGTGTCGATGCATATTATCATCATTTGCTATTGTGTACAATAGAATTGTTTTTGGCTATTTGAAGATCGCGGCGTGGGACGCCTTGAGGATCCTGCCAGGCCGACGCCGAATGACCGTGATGTTCCATCACCCGCTGGGGTCGGATTGCCCGCGGCGCAGACTCCGGTCCTGTGCGTGGGTGCAGGGGCCGCGCATCTCTCCGGATATCTTTGATCCCCAATTCCTCTGCGTGCACAGTGCTGCCAGTCCCTGCTGGGTTTGCCCACGGCCATCGAAAAGACCTCCACCCGGTCGTCCCGGATTTCTTGCAGGAGGACCGGACAGGGCAGTCGCCCCTGAGGTCCCTCCACGCCAGCTCGGCGAACACGGACTCTACGGGCCGATAATGCCGTTACTCGTGAGTGCAAACGGAGACTTATTCTGCGAAGGGCGTATTCACTTGACTGAGGTACACACTATGGGTTGTGCTCCTGAAGCCGGCGTTTGCCTGCGACAAGAACCAGGCGATCACAGGGAGCCGGTACGGTCTGCACACACTGCTGGACAAGCCGGAAGGACAGTTTACGGCACCCCTCCGATCAGCCACGTTTTTAGATGCCCAAGACGCGGGCACTGGATACCGTCGGGCCATCTCAACTGGAACAGCCAGTCCCGGCACGATTCCTCGGTCGTGAAGCGGGGCACAAACTCCGGCGGTGTAGCAGGGTACTCTGCCATGCCTATCTGCACTACATGTGGTAGCTACCTCAGTCAAGTAGATACCCCCTTTCTGCGATTCAACCGGAGGAAGTCGTCGTATGGTTTTTCGCCGGATTGCCCCCAACGTCGCAGGGACGGAGTCTCTCATCAAATCTTTTGCCGGCAAGGGTTTACAGAATTGTCTATGCCATCACCAGAACGAAACCGGTGTTTTCTTTCGGCTGGCCAGGCACCAGGATATCCCAGGAGGCAAGCCGGGGAATGCGTAGAGAAATAACGGCGACTTTAGATGTTATTGTTGACAGAAGCAAGATGATCCGTTATATGTATAGTCAAGGCAGTGTGCCCCCGCAGGGCTGATGTGCTGTGGATTCGCATCTTCCTGTGGGGTCCACGGCTCGGCTTTCTCACACGGATGTGTTTGTCCTGAGTACTGGATCGCGTAGTATTGTGTTTGGCACGTGTGACGGCTTTCTACCATGCCGGCGACATGAGGAGTGTGGTACCGCCCATCAAAGGAAGGAGGTGACCTCAGCTCACAGGATGATCCATAGTCTTGGGGGGATTGGTCCCGTGGTAGAAACGATCACGGCGGTCCGCTTTGGTGTGTGGCTGAAACATGGTCTGCAACATGGGGATTTCGTTGGAGGACAAGTCTTATGTGCAAGAGTCTGATTCACGTCGTCGCCGTTGGCCTGCTCCTGGGTGTGGTGGCCGGGGCGGTAAACGCGGAGATCATTGCGTACTAGCCCTTCGAAGAGGGCGAAGGCGACGTGGCCAAGGATGTCGTCAACGATATTGAGGCCAAGCTCACCGGTGTGGCCTGGGTGCCCGGACATGGTGGCGGGTTCGCGCTGAATTCGCCCGCCACTGGCACCCGCTCCATTCTGGCCGGCGCCGCCCCGACTCCGACAACCAAGGATATCTCCCTCGCCTGGTGGATGGTGGACCGGTACGCCAGCTACCAGACCGTGATGAACAAGGGTTTGAATTCCAGCGTAGCCGGCCACTATATCCTTCTACGCCCGACTTCAGAGGACAGCCCGTTGCGGTTCCGCATCGGAGGCTTCCAGGCATACGGCGGCTGGGGCACCGAGTGCCGTGTTCCTCAGGGCGCATACCAGGACGGCGAGTGGACGCATGTGGTCTGCACCTTCGACTATGCCTCCGACACGGCAACGATCTACATCAATGGAGAGCTCAAACCCAACGGCGCCTATAATCCCAAGACCGGTATTGCGGGTCCTTCCGGGTACTGCCAGGGCGTGAATGACCCTGCTCAGCCCCTGTATATCGTCGGCCAGCGAGAAATCTTCCAGGGCAATATCGACGAAGTGGCCGTTTGGGACCATGCGCTGTCACCCGCGGATGTCGCGAAGGTCTATGTTCTTGGGCCGCTGGCTCTGGATCCGAAGTTGGCCGGCCGCCCGCAGCCCGCTGATGAAGCTACCAATATCCCCCGGGAAGCCACTCTGGGCTGGAGTCCGGGAGAGTCGGCTGTGAGCCATGATGTCTACCTGGGCACGGTGTTCGAGGATGTCAACAACGCCACGACAGGCAGTCCTCTGCTGGTCAGCAAGGGTCAGACCGATACGACGTATGATCCGCCCGGCCGGCTCGAGTTCGGCACCACCTACTATTGGCGGATCGACGAAGTGACTGCCCCGCCTGTCTCGACCGTCAAGGGCCTGATCTGGAGCTTCACGACCGAGCCGATTGCCTACCCCGTCGCCGGCAATACGATCAAGGTGACCGCCTCCAGCGCTGATGCGGATCAAGGGCCGGAGAATACCATCAACGGTAAAGGATTGGCGAACGACCTGCACTCCGATGATCTGACGGCCATGTGGCTGACGGCGCAGGGTGCGGAAGGACCCGCCTGGATCCAGTACGAGTTCGAGAAGGTGCTCAGACTCCATGAGATGAGGGTCTGGAACCACAACGGGCTGCTGGAGCCGACGCTGGGTCTGGGCGCCAAAGAGGTGACCATCGAGTACTCGATCGACGGGGTGGATTTCGCCACGTTGGGAGCCCCCGCCACGTTCAACCGGGCCCCCGGCAAAACGAATTGCGCCGCCAATACGGCGGTCGACCTGGGCGGCATTGCAGCCAAGTACATCAGGCTCACCATCAATCGCAACTGGGGCGGCATCCTGCCACAGTCCGGCCTGAGCGAAGTGCGATTCTTCGGCGTTCCCGTGTTCGCAAGAGAGCCCAATCCAGTGCCCGGTCGGACCAATGTGAACGTTGCGACGGACCTGGCCTGGCGAGCGGGGCGCGAGGCGGATAAGCACAACGTGTACGTGAGCACCGACCAGCAGTCGGTGATCGACGGTACGGCCCCCGTGGCGACGGTGACCGGGACCAGCTATACCCCGGCGCTGAACCTGGCCAGCGCGTACTACTGGCGGATCGATGAGGTCAATCAGGCTGAAACCCCATCGTCCTGGGCCGGTCCGGTCTGGCGGTTCGATACCGAGGCGTATGTTGTGGTGGACGATTTCGAAAGCTACACGGACAAGATGGACAGCGATGAGGCGATCTTCCAAACCTGGATCGACGGCTTCGAGGTCGCGGCCAACGGGTCGCTGGTCGGGTATGGGACCTCGCCGTTTGCCGAGCGGACGATCATCAACAGCGGAAGACAGTCCATGCCGCTGGCGTATGACAATACCGGCACTGCGACGTACTCCGAGGCCAAGCGGACGTTCGACAGTCCGGGGGATTGGAGCCGGCACGGCATCAAGGGCCTGACGCTGCGATTCTTTGGCAAGGTGGACAATGTGGCCCAGCAGATGTACGTGAAGATCAACAACACCAAGATCTCATACACTGGCGACCCCGAGAGCCTGAAGCGGCCAAGTTGGCAGATGTGGTACATCGACCTGGGGGGGCGCAACGTGAGCAATGTGACGTCGCTGAGCATCGGCTTCGACCGCAGCGGCGCCACGGGCGGCACAGGCAGGGTCTTCATCGACGACATCCGCCTGTACCCTCTCGAGCGTCAGTTGATCACGCCGGCCGATCCGGGGACAGCGGGTTTGCAGGCCCAATACCAGTTTGAAGGGAATGCCAACGACAGCTCCGGCAAGGGCCGCAATGGCAGCCTCAAGGGCGCTCCGATGTTCGTGGCGGGCAAG